>JADLHS010000172.1 GCA_020848635.1 Limisphaerales bacterium | reverse complement strand
TCATGGTTTCAGTTGCCGAGTCATCGCGGCAGGGTTTGCTTCTTTAGTTTCGGCGCTTCCTTCAGATAACGCACTTCATATCCAAAGCCTGCGGTTTGTCCCTTTTCGAGCGACACCGCCTTGGAGGTCATCTCCAGATTGATTTGCTGCCGCGAGGCGTCCCAGAACAATCCCAGTGTGCCGAACGCTTGCGGGTCGAATTGCTGCTCCACACCAAACTTCGCGGCGCGGCTGTAATAGGCAAACGCGCCCCCAGCAACCGCGTCCCGGACAATGGCCCGCTGGCGGTCGCTGGACATGACTTCGTTCCAGCCTTGATTGGCCTGGATCCAATCGGGATTCTTGACGTAGATGCCCAACTCGGCGGGATCCATGGAGCGCGTGGCCGTATCGTATTCCGGATGCACGGTCACCTCGAAGATGCGCGGCGTATGGGCCGTCAGGGTCGTCTCAAACCGAACCGCGTCGCCCACCAATGCGATCCGGCGTTGGAGTCGCGCCCCGTCCTTCGTCGTCAACGTCAGCCAGACCGCGTGCGGTTCGGCCTGCGCCGTGAAGGGGAGCGGATTTTCGGGCGCCGGTCCATCGCCCTGGCGAATCCATTCCTCGAAGCGGAAGCGGTGGAATGACCGCAACGCACGCGCGACATTGCGGCCCGTCGGCTTGTAAGTCATCTCCACCACCTTGCCACTGCTCTCCGGCAGCACGATTACGCGCCAGAAGTCGTTTTCCAATTGGACCGCCTTCAGGCCCGCATAGAGCCGGCGCATGGCCACGAGATAGCGCTCCGTCGAAAGCATTTCATCATCCATCGTGACGCCGAAGCGGGTGCATAACGCCGCATACTGATCCAGCAAACCCGGGTCGAAGCCTGAGAGGTCCGGGTAGCATACGCCATCGCGATGAACCAGCCGCATGCTGGAGGCGCTCAACGCCGCGCGATAGGCACAGAGGGACGCTTTTTCGACTCGGGCGCGCACCGCTTCGGATTTGGCAAGCGCCAGGGCTTTCTGGAAATACCCCATGATGCGCCGCGCCGATTCCGGGGTGATGCAAAGCGCCGACTCCGTCGGGAAACATCCCGGATGCACGCCCGCCTGATCCACCAAATCGTGATAGTACTTCAGATACGCGAGCAAGGGCCCGGCGGCTTCGGCATAGTGCAGGCGGCAAAATTCTTCGGCCTCCTGCCAACTGTCACGGCCCGGTTTCCAGAGGCAGCGCGCCATGACATAATTGCGCAGGTCGCTGAGTTCGGTGGAGAAACTGTTGCCCGCCGCCTGCATGAAAACGCCCTTGCCATTGTTTTTCGCGAAATAGGCAACGCTCTTCCCCATGCTGCGCAGATTCGGGAAGGGCAGCACGTAGCCCTTGAAGTTCGTGTTGTAATGCCAGATGAAGACGTTGTTCGCGATTTGCTTCCAGCCCGCCATGTCCGCACAGAACGAGCGATTCAACGGGCATGCGGGGTCGTCAATCGCGTGGAAGTCGCAGCACTCGATGCTGCACAACTGGATCATCACGTTGCCCCGCGGCTTGATCAGCTTGGGCGGCTTGCGGGTGTAGAGGTAGGCGTAGGTGCTGATCAACACCTCGGGATTGGTTTTCTCGACCCGCTCGGCGACGGCGTTGACAAAGGCGAGCGTCGAGCCGGCGTGCGATTCCTCCCGCGCGTCAATCGCGGCGCAGTTGGCGCAGGTGCAATAACTCTCGTTGTCCATCTGCGCGATGTTGATGTTTCGGGCGGTGGGGTTTTTCTTGATCTCCGCCAGCACCGCGTCCACGACCACGCTGACCAACTCGGGGTTGCTCATGCACAACTGCGGGCCGCCGCCGTGTTCGTCCAGCTTCCGCTTGCCGCCAACCAGCGCATAGTACTCCGGGTGGTCCTTGCCGTATTTCTCGGGCGGGACAAGATAGGCGACGTTGTGGCTCACCAAGCGGAAGCCCGTTCGCCCGCCAAGCTTGGGATCGTCGCTCACGGTGTTGACGCGTAAGCGCGCGGCGAAGTCGGGATAGCGGCTGCTCTCACCGTAATAGGACCAGCGGAAGGCAAAAGTAGGATTCACCACCTGCATTCCGTAGGGGAGCTTCCGGTCCGCCGCATCCTTGGGAAAATGCGTGTGGTCAAAGGTCAGAAAACGCACCCCGCACCGTTCCTCGAAAAACTCATAGACGCCGTACAACGTTCCGCGGGGCCGGCCGCCATCAATGCAGACGGCTTGCGGGCCCACGCGAATCCGCAAGGCTTCCTCCCCCAAGGCGCGCCGATCGGTCGGCTGACCGGAACTGAGAACCGCGCCCGGTCCAATGAATATCGCGCCCGAGTCCGCCGGGACGGTTGCGACCAGCGGCAACTCCACGCCGGTCATTGCCTTGAACAACCGCTGGAACTCGGTGGCGGCATAGCGCTCAGATTCCGTGGCGCCAGAGTCACACACAATTTTCCAGGTGCTCATCGCCGCTGGCGTAATAGCGCCTTTGGGCGTTCGGGCCGCCGCCGGCGCGGGTTCGCCGGCGCGGGCTGCGAAGGGAGTCGTCAGGAACGTCGTGATCAGGGTGAGGAGGGTCAGACAAACCCCGTTCGCAGTCGGGAAGGCGGGGAAGAGCCGGCGGTTGGTGCGCATGCGGCAAGCGTGCCGACCAAGCGGCGCGGCGTCAAATCCAGAAACGCGGTACGACGGCGGCGGGTGGGGGACCGGCGGTTTCGAGTTGAAACATCGCGCTCAAACCGCAATGCTGCGACCGCTTGAATACACAGTTAATGATTAACACCATGCGCCATCATTTCGTTTCCACCATCCTCTTCTGCGGCTTGCTCGCCAGCCTGACCTCTGCCGCGGCGGAAACCCCTTCAATCACCGTCGGCACTTTCAAGCAGGAAGTGCGGCGGGAGTTCACGGTCGCGGACGGGCTGCCAGCCAGTGCGGCCACTTGCGTTGCAGTGCTGGAGGCGAAGACCGTTCTGGCCGGGACGACCAATGGCCTGGCCCGGTTCGTCAACGGTCGGTGGACCACCGTGAAAGGCACGACCGGCGCAACCGTGGAAGCCTTGGCAACCAGCAAGGACAAAGTGCTGTTGGTACTCAATGGCCGGCTGCTCTCGCTGCAGGGCGATAAACTGAACCTCGTGGCGCCGTTGCCGCCGGGGGTGAAAGTGAACGCGCTCAGCGGTGGCGAAACAATCTACCTGGCCACTGACCAGGGTTTGTTTGAAAACACGGGCAGCACGGTGAAGCCGGTGACGGCTCTGAACGAGGCCTTGGGCGAGAACAAGGCAGTCTTCCAGGTCGCCGTTGGCCCCCGGATCGTGGTTGGTGCGGCCGCGGGACTTTTCGAACAGGCGGCCAAGGACAAATGGACGCGCTTGTTTCCCGCCGACAAAACCGGCCGCAGTTGGGCCCCGGTCAACGTGCGCGGGGTGGCCTACGATACGCAGCGGCGGTTGTGGTTCGCGTCGCCGCAGGGTGTGGGCCGGCTCGAGAAGGAATGGACGCTTTTCACCGGAACCGAGGGTTTGCCGTACAATGACTTCACGACGATGTCGGCGGGGGAAAATGGCGCGGTCTGGTTCGGGACGCGCATGGGCGCCATCCGTTACGACGGGCAAAACTGGGAGTATCGCGAAGGCCGGCGTTGGGTGCCGGACGATGTCGTGAACGGCATCGCGGTCACGCCGGAGGGCCACGCCTGGTTTGCCACGGCGGCGGGCTTGAGCCAGATCGAGCGCCGGCCCATGACGCTGGCCGAGAAAGCCACGTTTTACGAAAACCAGATTGACGCCCTTCACCGACGGACACCATGGGAATACGTGCTGGAAGTCAACGTCGCGAAACCGGGCACCACCAATCAGTTTACACAGGGCGACAGCGATAATGACGGGCTCTGGACGAGCATGTACGGCGCGGGTGAATGTTTTGGCTACGGCGCGACGAAAGATCCGCTGGCCAAGAAGCGGGCGCAAAAGGCGTTCGAAGCGTTGCGCTGGCTGGGCGAAGTCACCCAGGGCGGCGACCATGCCCCGCCGCCGGGCTACGTGGCGCGTACCATTCTGCCCACCAGCGGCCGGGATCCAAACATCGGCCGCCTCGAAGGCGACAAACGCCACAAGGCCACCGACGACTCCCTCTGGAAGATTTACGAACCCCGCTGGCCCAAAAGCAAAGACGGCCAGTGGTATTGGAAAAGCGATACCAGCTCGGACGAACTCGACGGGCACTTTTTCTTTTACCCGCTCTACTACGATCTGGTTTGCGAAACGGAGGCCGAAAAGTCACGGGTGCGCGACCACATGCGGGCGCTCATGGATCATATTGTCAGCCACGACTTCAACCTGGTGGATCACGACGGCACGCCAACCCGCTGGTCGGTTTATAATCCCGAGGTGTTGAATCACAATCCGCTTTGGTCCGAGGAACGCGGCCTGAAGTCGCTGAGTCTGCTCGCCTACCTTGCCGCCACCGAGCACGTCACGGGCGATCCTAAATACCGTCAGATCATCAATCTGCTCCGGGACAAATACGCCTACGACACGAACCTCAAGAACCCCAAGAATCAGCGCGGAGTCGGCTCTGTGAACCACTCCGACGACGAAATGGCGTTCATGTGTTTCTACAACCTCATGAAGTACGGAAACGATCCAAAACTCACGGATGAAGTTGGCTATTCGTTCTTCTCCTATTGGATTCTGGAGTTCCCGGAGATGAACCCGTTTTTCAACTTTTGCTATGCCGCATTCGGCGTCGGGCGTAAATATGTTAATCCCTGGGGGACGCAGGACATCACGCCCTGGTCCGGCTGGCTTGAAGACTCGGTGGATACGTTGAAGCGTTTTCCGCTCGACCGCTTTGACTGGCGGCATACGAACGATCGCCGGCTCGATCTGGTGCCGCTAATGCGCCAGACCTACGATCCGTACGAAACCAACTACCGCCCGCGCGGCTACCGGGTCAATGGCAAGGTGATGCCGGTGGATGAACGGTTCTTCAATCACTGGAACCACGATCCGTT
>JADLHS010000171.1 GCA_020848635.1 Limisphaerales bacterium | reverse complement strand
TGGCGCCGCACCGCTCGAGGTTCCAGATGACGACAATCCCGCGCACCGCCTCGCCAGCATCGCCCTGCGCGAAGTGCTTTCTGATTTCCGCAGGAGACAAGGTGACGAGTCTCTAAATTCTATCCAGTTGGAGACTCCTCATGTCGTCTCCTACAAGACCAATCCCGACGCATCCCTTGCCGGCATTCCCGCCGAGCGCATCGGCCTCGTCCTTTCCACGACCAAAGCGAATATTGAGGCCCTGGAGCGCTTGTCTGATGGCCGCCCGTGTTCAGACTCCGCCCGCCGCCATTTGCAGGCCGATCAGCTCGCCGCCGATCTTGCCGCAGAACACGGCGCACGCGGACCGGTCCAAACCATCTCCGTCGCCTGCGTCTCCGGCCTGATCGCGCTGATGCAGGGCGCCAAACTGATTCAACGCGGCGCGGCCGATGCCGTGCTCGTCGTGGGCGTGGACCATTTATCCGCGTTCGTCGTGGCGGGTTTTACGGCCTTGAAGGCGCTTGACTCCAATGGGTGTCGCCCGTTCGATCGTGACCGTTGCGGACTGAGCCCCGGGGAGGCTGGCGCGGCCATCGTCCTCGTCCGGGGCGATCTCGCGCCGTCACCGGCCATCACCATTCGCGGCTGGGGTTCGAGCAACGATGCCAATCACATGACGGGTCCGTCGCGCGACGGTTCGGGTCTGGCGCAAGCCATCCGAAGCGCGCTAAACGCAGCAGAATTGCGCGCCGACCAGATTGATTACATCAACGTCCACGGTACCGGCACGCCGTACAACGATGCGATGGAATCCGCCGCGCTGCACACCGTGTTCGGTGCGACATGCCCGCCGGTGAGTGGATTGAAAGGCATGTTGGGCCACACGCTCGGCGCCGCGGGCGTCATCGAAAGCCTGGCGTGTGTGCTGGCCATGCAAGAGCTACTGCTGCCCGGCACACCGCGATTGAGCAACGCCGCCGATGACACGCCGCCGAGCCTGGTGAAAACCCCGCGCGCCGTCACCCGGTTGAATCACATTTTAAAACTCAACACCGGTTTCGGCGGCATGAACGGCGCGCTGATTTTGAGCCATGAGTAAACCCGACACCAATCGGGGCATGATAATAACACGCCCACGTCTTGGACTGCGGTGGCAGAGCGCCGCGGCGACAAAGCTTTCTGGTTTTATCGCATGCAACATTAATGTGCGCCGCTCGCCATCCGAAAGCGGCGTGGCGCTTCGCTTCCCGCGGCACTCCAAAACCTCGCGGACGTTTTCTCACCGCACGTCATGAGCAATTTCGTCATTACCGCCCGCAACACCGTGACCAGCGCCGACGTCGCCACGGCCCGGCTCGGTCCACGCTTTGGCCGGATGGACCTGACCAGCCAACTCGCGCTCCTCGCCGTCGAACCGTTCGCGGCGGATTTTGATTTGGTTCCGCGCGATCGCATCGCCATCTGTCTGGCAGTCCGCGCGGGTTCGTTACCCACTGACCTCGAATATTGGAAGGGCCGCGATGCGGCGGGCGGGCCCAGCCCCACACTGTTCACCTACACGCTGCCCAGCTCGGCAATCGGCGAAATCGCCATCCGCCACCGGCTCACCGGGCCGGGCTTATGTTTCGTGAGTGGGGGCGATGAGTTATTGGTAGAAGCCACCGACTTGATCGAGCGCGGCGAAGCGGAAGGTTGCGTGTGCGTCTTTGCGAATGTGGTTTCGTCCGGACTGGCAGAGATGATTTCGGCCACCCCGGCCGCGACCGCCGATGCTTTTTTCGTCCGGCGAGGTGAGCCACGTGAAGCGGCAAGCCCTTCAGGTCTTGCTCCCACCCAACGTTGACGCCCGGAGAGCCAACGCTATCGCTCGGCAAATCCCCGCAAATCCCTGCAAATCCCTGCTAGACACACCGCAAACTCAGACTTAAGGTCGAGACCGATGAAGGCGAAAGACAACGATACCGTTGCTCAAGCTCGCAATTGGGTGCTCGCGCTCACGGATATGAACCTCAAGCTCTTCCGTTTCTTGCTCCTCACGTTCGGCTGCCTGCCAATGATTGCGCTGCATGGGATGTTGAGTTTCGGCGTGCTGCTGTTTGCGCTGCCAGCTGTGTTCTTGGGAGGCAATCCCATGAACATCATCTTTGTAGCCTTGTGGCTGTTGGGTACGTTTGGGCTGTTTGCATTGGTATACAGTTGCGCCACGTACCGTCGAGAGTCCGGAGGTTTGAGGTTATGGCAGCAGATTGGACTGATTGTGGGGGTTTTGCTTGCCGCGCCAATAGTCCTGCTCGGATTCACTGATGGTCTTGGCGTACTAGCGGCGTTGCTGGGTGCTGCTGCTGCGATCGTTGTGTTAGTTACACAGCGCAGATGTGATACACTCAAGCCAGAAGAATAGAATGGACACACCTAACCAGTTCTAACGCCCTGCTTGGCAATTGGCCAGTTCGGCCCCATTCGCCGCAACTATTTCAGTCGCCGAGGCATTTCCAGAGGTGGTCAAGGACCTTGAACCTTAGCCCCGTCGAAACGCATGTATTCAATGGACGATCTCCTTCATCTTCTTCATTCGGATGGAGCGGATGAGTTGAGGCTGCACGTTGGCCAGCCTCCCGTCATCGTGTTGGAAAGCGAACCGCAGCAGCTCGAAGGGCCGGCAATAACCAAGGAGGACGCTGCGGAGCTTTTGCAGAGCATCACGGACACGCGACTGCGGCGAGCGCTCCGAGAGCATGGGGAGGTGGAGTTCATTTACCGGTTTCGTGGTCGCGCCAGTTTTGTGGTTCGGGCCCGGATGGAAGGCGAGCAAGTTGGAATGGACATCCACTGAGCGGTATCTATGCAGTCCGGAGTGCGCCCGTCCCCGGGCTCAGCGGCACCGGATAACGGCGGAATGCTGGAGGGCCGTGAATCGTTCGATCCCCAAACGGGGAACTGCTTTGGGCCGTGCCGGTGGCTCGGATTTCCCCCCGGCTGCAGGCCATTGTAAGTTACGGCGCCCGCAAACGGGCGCACTCCACCGATTAGTTACGGCTGAGATGTTGCCGCCGCATGTACTAAGTGTAACAAACCTAGCGTGGGTCCTGCGTCGCGACCATCGGCGCGGCCGGTCAAAACGCCTGCAGCTATCCAGGGTCGTTGTTTGCACCGTCGCCTAGTCCAATCTCCCATGAAGCGAAACTGGGTTCGGGTGGCTTATTCCGCTCGTTTGTTTTCTTTATCGTTTCACCAAATGCAGCGGACACGATTTGCAGGGGAAAATCACCGTGACACGGAGTTGCTCTGTGCTAACCTGCGCCGGAAGATTTACGAAGTAAACCCATGGCCATTTCAACGACGGAACTCAAAGCCGCCATCATCGCAGCTTTGAATTTGCAGGACATTACGCCAGCTCAGATTGAGGACGACGCGCCGCTCTTCGGGGCGGGATTGGGGCTGGATTCCATTGACGCGCTGGAATTGGTCGTGATGCTCGAGAAGAATTACCGCATCGTGATCAAGGACATCGAGGAGGGCCGGCCCGCGTTTCAGTCCGTGCGCACGCTGGCGGCATTCATCGAGGCCAAACAGGCTTCCTAGTGGCTGCGCGCGACCCAGTCATCACCGGAGTTGGAATCATCGCCGCGCCCGGCAGCGACTTGGATGAAATCTGGCAAGCCTTTGCCAACCGCACGAGCGGCCTGAGTCCGCTAAGCCTCTTCACCTCGCCCCGCTACGGCCAGGTTCCCGTCGGTGAAATCCAGCGGGACCTGATCGAACTGGGCGCGCCCTTGCGGGCTTCACGCAGCGATCGCCTCGGCTGGCTCGCCGCGCGCGATGCGATCCGCTCGGCAAGACTCGATCTCACCGCCATCGGCGACCGCACGGGCTTAATCCTTGGCTGCTCGGTGGGCGGCTCCTTCGGTTGCGAAAATTTTCTCACCACGTTGATCAAGCACGGAAAGATGCGCCCGCGTCCCACGCGCTTCTACGAATGCGCTTCGGCGGTGGATTTGATTGCCGATGACTTCGGGTTGTTCGGCCCGAGCCTGGCGGTGGCGACGGCCTGTTCCTCCGGCGCGCTGGCCATCGCCACAGCGGCGGAAATGATTCAAGCGGGCGAAGCC
Organism: Limisphaerales bacterium; assembly: GCA_020848635.1. Lineage (GTDB taxonomy): Bacteria > Verrucomicrobiota > Verrucomicrobiia > Limisphaerales > JADLHS01 > JADLHS01. The sequence goes on along the minus strand of JADLHS010000171.1, from coordinate 337 downwards.
GACGTGATGCTGGCGGGCGGCGCGGATTCCTTGTCGCGCATGACCTGGGGTGGCTTTCATTCCTTGTTGCTGGTGGACGATGCCGGCTGTCGGCCGTTTGACCGTACGCGCGCGGGCATGAGTTTGGGCGAAGGCGCCGCCATCCTCATCCTCGAATCCGAGGAATCCGCCCGTCAGCGCGGAGTGACGGTTCTCGCCCGCCTCAGCGGATGGGGCGCGAGTTGCGATGCGCACCACGCCACCGCGCCGCATCCAGATGGCGCCGGGGCGCTGGCGGCGATGCAAACCGCCCTGCGCCGGGCCGGGCTGGCGGCAACGGCGATTGATTACGTCAACG
>JADLHS010000170.1 GCA_020848635.1 Limisphaerales bacterium | reverse complement strand
GAGCTTGCGGTTGACCTTGAGCAATTCCCGGCGCGCTGGCAGTTTTATGTGAACGGATGGGGGCATATCAGTTCCGACGCGGGCGCCGACCGCGATGGCGGGATTTTCCGGGTCAACAACGTCAGCGTGATCGGCTCGCCAGAAGGCGCGAAGGTTCCCTTGCCGGCCTGGCCGTTCCGGCACATGTCAATGGAGGCGATGTCAGTCCTTGCCACGGCAATGAATGAGGCGCTGCTTCAAAGTTATGACGGGACGATTCGGGTTTTTCCTTCTTTCCACGGCAACAAGGCTGCAAGATTCACTCTCCATGCCCAGGGCGGATTTGTTGTTTCTTCCGAGATTAAATCGGGAAACATTGCTTGGATCGCGATCAGGAGCCTTCACGGGAATACCTGCCGGCTTGAATTGCCGTGGCCGGCGACCCTTTTGCAATCGAGCCTTGACCGGGAAAGCCGGTTGGTGAGTGAAAGAACTGCCGCGCTTACAACGAAGCCGGATGAGGTGATCCTACTCGTTCCTCAAGACCAAGATCTTCAGTCATGGTCGGTCCTTGCCGAGAAACCATCGGCCAATGAAAACTTCAAGTCTCACTCTTCAGGCAAGACGCAACTCGGTATTCCGCGGATGTTCTAACGGATTGATTATATTCTGGGTTGGTCAAGAAGTCACCCAAGGGAGGCCACCTCACGCTCCTCTCGTCGTCGATTTGTCCCTTGCTTCGCAATGCGGCTGGGTGTCCACCGGGAGCGTAATGGCTCTGGCTTAATGGGTAGCCCCCACCACGACCGTGTTACCCGAAGCCGCCACTGTCCGGCCAAAGTTGTTGCCGTCCAAACTGGTGTTGGAGGCCTTAAGGTAAGCTTACTGGGATGAAGACTGATTGCGCGGGGGCGGGATCAATTAGGAGGCCGCTGAGCACGAAACCAAGGGCTAAAGCCCGGGATATCTTCATAGTTCAAAAGCTCTTTTGGCCACCACCCTCATTTGCGGGAGCGGCGTTCCCCGAATAACCGCCATTGCCCTTCAGGTCAAAAATGATTGCGCAATGCGAAACGCATGTAACAGCGGCGAGTCCGGAGCCTTTAATTCTTTTGCGCGGAGCCAAGTGCCATGTCAGTCAGACTTCGACGAGAATTGTTCCTCTTTGCTTTTGAATAGTACGTTAAACGTCGTCAGCGAGCCGTAGCAACGGGAAACGTATTGTTGCATCTCCACTTTGTCGCCGTCGGTAAGTGAGGTATGGCTGTTGATCTTCTGCTCCAAAACGCGCAATTGATTGCGAACGCCAACCAGTTTGTGGAAGAAGACTTCCAGGGGGACTTCTTTGGTCTGCAAGGTCGGGTCTGCGGGATGGAGCACCATTTTGCCTTTGTGCCAACGCAGGCCCAGTTGCTCGACTACGGAATCGGGCTGTTCATAGCCAAGCCGGTCCAGCACAGATTCAATGGTTGTTTCCACGAACTGCTGAAGCGGGGTTTCCAAACCCGAAACCGATACGCTGGGTTCGGCGGGCGTGACGCCGCTGGCGTCAGGGTCAATCGTACGCGTGCCGTCGTCAAAGCGGATCTCCGCCGTGCGTTCCTGGATGCCTTTGACCGTGCCAACACCGTATTGCGGATGCCGGATCTTTAGCCCGATGGACAACGCTTGAATCTTCATGCGGGGAGTATATTGATGGATGGGTGCGCTTGCGAAAGGATTTTGCAGCTTTTGCCTTGAACAAAACGGTCATGGGGCGCACCCCCCTTCACGTTATGCCCCAGGAATTCCATGCGCGCGAATGGACGACTGACGCGAAGCCAATCGAAAGGGAGCGACGCCGCACGCTTCGTTCTGGTTCGCTGTGGACGTTCAACGTGCTGTCCACGGAAAAGGAGGCTCAGTTTTGACGGGTGCATCTTGACACAGTTCTTACCATGGGGGCGTAACGGTTCCTCACCGGCAGCAACCATAACCATGAAGATGCCCTGCGCCTATGAATCCCACGCAGCTGCCGTTGCCGAGTCTGATCGCGATCGAACGTGAAGTGGCCGCTGACGCCCGCGAATGGGGCCGGCAGCGGCTGGCGGAAAAGCTCCAACAACTGGCTGACGAACCGAGCCAGGTTTTCCCCCCTCCGCCAGCGCAAGCGCCGCGCGTTGACGCTGCGCAGCGAGTTCGGCGAAATCACCGTCACCGCTGATTACGGGCAAGCATCCGGAGAGCCGCGTCTGGCTTTGTCCGCTGCGCCAGCAGTGGGGTTTGAGCGCCCGGCAACAGCTCACGCCGGGGTTTTCCGAAAAGCTGTGTTTCACCGTCACCGCCACTGGTTCGGATGAAGAGGCAGCGCAGGTGGCTTGCAAATGGGGCGGCGGCAAGATGGACGATGCCACCTTGCATGTGCTCGTGCAACGCATGGGCGCGCTGGCGGAAGCCCAAACCCAGGCGCGGTTGCCACAACCGCCGGCGGAGCGGCAGCCCCAACGTCCCGCCAGCACCCTGGCCGTGCTGATGGTGGATGGCTGGCAGGTGCGCCAGCGCGGGCCGGGCTGGGGGGAAACAGCGGACGGCCAAGCCGCGCGTGGAATATCACGAACTCAAGACGGGCGTGTATTATTTGCACGAGCAATCAGCGCAGACCCAGGGCGGGCGCGGACTGTTGACCGACAAAGTGGTCGTGAGCTGGCAGGGCGAGCCCGGTGAACTGGGACGGCGCCTGCACTGGGAGGCGTTGCGGGGCGGACTGGGCCGGGCGCGGTAAACGCTTTTCCTGGGCGACGGCGCGCCGTGGATCTAGAATTTGCAACAGGACCGCTGGGGCGGAGCGATCGGGCTGCTGGATTTTTACCACGGCAGCCAGCATCTCTGGGCGCTGGGCCAGACCCTGCATGGGGAGGAGCAGCCAGCCCTGACGCAGTGGGTCGAGCCGCGTTTGCACCGCCTGCGCCACGGGGACGAAAAGAAGGTGCTGGGAGAAATCCGCCGCTTGAAGCCGCGCCGGAGTCAAGCCGGGCGGAGTCAGGCACGGGAACAAAACTATTTTGCGAATCACGCCGGGCGGATGAATTACCGGAGCATCGCCCGGCGGGGCTGGCCGATTGGTTCGGGCGCGGTGGAATCGGCCTGTCGCCAGAAGCAATGTCGTTTCAAACGTTCAGGCCAGTTCTGGACATCCAAAGGCCTGCGTCACCTGTGCGCTTTAGATGAAGCCCGCCGCAATCATCACTGGGATCAACTCTGGCAACCCGCCTGATCAAGAACGGGAGCAAGATGGACCCACTAACAAATCCGCGGCAATTGCTCTCCGCTCGGCATGTCGAGAATCCGACTGGCGCCAATCGCGCTCTTGATCGTCACCAGCGGCGCGGCGTTTTCCACCACCCGGCCAATCAAGACCGCCTGCGCGCTGACTTCCTGATTGCGGAGAATTTGAAGGGCCCGCTCGGCATCCTTGGGCGCGACAAAGGCGACGAACCGTCCTTCGTTCGCCACTTGCAAGGGGTCAAGGCCGAGCATCTCGCAGGCGGCGTGAACGTCCTCACGAACGGGAATCGCCTTTTGTTCCACGGCAATCTTCACCCCCGCCGCCTCGGCAATTTCATTCAACGCACTGGCCAGCCCACCGCGCGTCAGGTCGCGCAAGCAGTGGACGGAGATTCCTTCCTCGATGAGTTGCAGAACCGATTTGTGAACGGGCGCGGAGTCGCTTTCGATTGTGCTTTCAAACTGGAGTCCCTCGCGAACCGTCATGATCGCCATGCCGTGCCGGCCAAGGTCTCCGCTGATGATGACGGCATCGCCGGGTTGCACGGTCTGAGGTGCGATGGTCAGGGAGTGTTCAATGGCCCCAATGCCCGTGGTGTTGATGTAGAGACCGTCGCCTTTGCCTTTGTCCACGACCTTGGTGTCGCCCGTGATGATCTGCACGCCGCACCGTTGCGCCGCATCGCGCATTGAACCGACGATCCGCCAGAGCGTCTCCATCGGCAAGCCTTCTTCGATGATGAAGGCGCAACTTAGATAAAGCGGTCGTGCGCCGCTCATGGCGAGATCGTTGACCGTGCCGTGAACCGCCATCGAGCCGATGTCGCCGCCGGGGAAGAACAGCGGGCGCACTACGTAGGAATCCGTCGTCAGCGCGACCCGGCCGGGCGGCGGGACGGTGAATTGTGCAGAGTCGTGGCGCGTGTCGAGGATGGGATTGCTAAACGCCGGGCCGAAGACATACTCCAACAATTGGTGCATCAACTTCCCGCCGCCCCCATGCGCCAGCAAGACGTGCGGATACCGTTGGATCGGCAGCGGGCAGGCGGGATTAATCTCCATAAGAATCAGAAGTGAAAACCACCGTCATCGAACATCAAACATCGAACCGCCATTTCTTCAGGCATGGGCCAGCAGCAATCATTGGATGTTGGATGTTCCTTCATGGGTATCAATTGTGCCGGCGATACCTATAATACGCCGCGCACGCGCCTTCGCTGGAGACCATCGTCGCGCCCAGCGGATGTTCGGGTGTGCAGCGCGTGCCGAAGGCCGGACACTCGTGCGGTTTGATTTGGCCCTGCAACACCAGGCCGCTCAGACAATCGGCGGGTTCGTCAACGTGCCGGTCCGCGACACCAAACTTCAGCTCCGCGTCGAAGGCCGCGTAATTGGCTTTCAATCCAAGCCCGCTTGCGGGGATTTCCCCAACGCCCCGCCACTTGCGCGGAACGATTTTGAACACTTGGCCAACCAGTTCCTGCGCCGGTTGATTTCCCGCTCGTCGCACGGCGCGGCTGTACTGGTTCTCGACCTCAGCCCGCCCCGACTCCAGTTGCTGCACGCACATCAGAATGCCCTGCAAAATATCCAACGGCTCGAAGCCCGTGACCACGATCGGCACGCGGTATTTCGCTGCGAGCGGCGGATACTCTTCGTAGCCCATGATTGCGCAAACGTGTCCCGCCGCAAGAAAAGCCTGGACGCGGCAGTTCAGCGAGGCCATCAACGCCTCGATGGCCGGCGGGACGAGCACATGCGAGATAAGCATGGAGAAATTCTTCAATCCTATCCGTGCGGCCTGAAAGACTGCCATCGCCGTTGCAGGGGCGGTGGTTTCAAAGCCGACCCCGAAGAAAACGACTTCTCTGGTTGGGTTTTGCTCCGCGAGTTTCACGGCATCGAGCGGTGAATAAACCATCCGCACATCGCCGCCCTTGGCTTTGACGGAGAGTAAATCGGTCGTGCTGCCTGGCACGCGTAGCATGTCGCCAAACGAGGTGAAGATGACGTTGGGCCGAGCGGCGATGTCCAGTGCCTTGTCGATCATTTCCAGCGGGGTTACGCACACCGGACAACCCGGCCCGTGGATGAGCGTGATTTGCTGGGGTAACACTTCGTCAATACCGAATTTCACGATAGCGTGGGTCTGACCGCCGCAGACTTCCATGATGTTCCACGGTCGTGTGGTGACGCGATGAATCTCCCGTGCGAGTTGCTGCGCGAGATCGCCGTCGCGATATTCGTCGAGAAACTTCATGGCCCGGCTTCCTTCAATTCATCGAGGGCCGCCATTTGTTTGAGGTAGCCAAACACTTTCTGCGCCTCTTCCTCATCCACCCGGCTGAGCGCAAACCCGGCATGCACGATCACATATTCGCCCACCTGCGCTTCCGGCACGTAGGCGAGGCTCACCTCTTTGAGGATGCCGCCGAAGTTGACCTTGCCCATGCGCGTGACCGGGTCCTCGCCGCTGATGCTTTCAATCTTTCCTGGGATCGCGAGACACATATCATTTCCTCAATTCCAATCCGCGTTGCGCCGCAAAAACCTGGCCCAAGGCGATGCCGCCATCATTGGGCGGCACGCGTTGATGCCAGTGGGGCTGAAAGCCGGCTGCGCGCAACCGCCTTACCGAGCGTTCCGTCAAATAGCGGTTCTGCAAACAACCGCCGCTCAACGCGACGCGCGGACAGCCGATCCGCTGGGCCACATGAACGATCGCCTGGGCCAGTGCATTGTGGAACTTGGCTGCGATGTTACCAAGCGGGAGGTGTCGCTGCAAATCTTCTCCCATCGCCGCAATCATCGGCGCCCAGTCGAGGACCAGGGCTGCGTGGTGACTGACGAATGGCATGTCGTAGCGTTCGTCCGTCTGAATTCCGTTCAGAGCGAACTCCAGTTCCATTGCCGCCTGCCCCTCGAACTGCATCTTCTGGCGCAAGCCGGTCAGCGAGGCGACCGCGTCGAATAACCGGCCCATGCTCGAAGTGAAGGGCGCGTTGACGCCGCGTTCCAGCATTGTTAGCAACGAGTGAAGTTCCGCATCCGTGAACGCGCTGACCGTTGGCAAATCCTTCCGCGCGAAGACCTCGTTGCCATACATCTCATAAAGCAAACCCAGCGCGGCGCGGCGCGGTTCTTTAACGGCGGCGTCACCCCCCGGCAACCGGAACGGTCGCAAATAAGCCGCCCGAGTGACCGCCACGTTTGTCACCAGGAAGAACTCACCGCCCCAGATCGTGCTGTCCGGACCGTAGCCTGTGCCGTCCCAAGCCACGCCAAGGGCCGGCAACGCAACCTCATTCTCCGCGACGCAGGCCAAGACGTGGGCGACGTGGTGTTGCACGCCGACGTAGCGCAGCCGGCCAGCCGACACTGCTTGCTCCTGTGCGAACTTGGTGGAGCGGTAATCCGGGTGCAGATCGGCCACGATTACTGCGGGCTTGGCGTCGTAAAGCCGAGGGAGGTCGGCGGCGACGCGACAGAAGGCGTCGTGCGCCGGCTCGGTTGCCAGATCGCCGATGTGCTGGCTGATGAAAACTTGTCCGTCCACCGCAAGGGCAACGGCGTTCTTGAGATGCGCGCCGACAGCCAGGATGGGTTGGGAGTCGCGGGTTGAGGGTTGCGAGCTGAACGTGATCGGCAGCGGGGCATAGCCGCGCGCGCGGCGCATTATCATTTCACGATCCACCATGACGCGCACGATCGAGTCGTCCACCGGGCGGACGATCGGGCGGTCGTGGACTAGTAGCACATCGGCAATCCCGCGCAGCCGTTCGATCGCTTCGAACTCATCCGTGCAGATCGGTTCGTCGCTCAAGTTCCCGCTCGTGGCGACGACGGGAAAGCCGAGTTCCGCCATGAGCAGATGATGCAGCGGATTTGAGGGTAGCATCACACCGAGGCAGGGATTGCCCGGCGCGACAGAATCCGCGATTGGCAGACCAGATGGTTCGTCGTGTGCCACCACCCGGACCCGTTCCTGGGACGAAGGGTTCGGGGGCGGGGGCGCCAGCCTTTTGAGCAAAACGATCGGGGCTTCCGGCGAGCGCAAAAGGCGTTCCTCCAGCGGGGAGACTTCGCACACGGCCTTTACGCTTTCCAAGGACGGGAACATCAAGGCGAACGGTTTTTCCTCGCGCTGCTTGCGTTCGCGCAACCGGCGGACGGCGGCGCCATCGCGGGCGTCCACCAGCAAATGAAAGCCGCCAACGCCTTTGACGGCGACGATCTGGCCGCAGCGGATGACATGGGCGGCGGACAGCAAGGCGTCGTGTCCATGTGCGAGTCGGCGCGGTGGTTCGTGCGGGTCGCGGAGCCAGGAATTGCTGGGGTGGCCGGGCCAAAGTTCGAGTTGCGGACCGCAGACCGGGCAGGCATTCGGCTGAGCATGGAACCGCCGGTCACAGGGATTGTCGTATTCCGCCTGACAGGCGGGGCACATCCGGAATCGCCGCATCGTCGTGTTCGCCCGGTCATAGGGCAGCGCCTCGATGATGCTGAAGCGTGGGCCGCAGTGGGTGCAGTTCGTAAACGGATACTGGTGGCGGCGATTGGTCGGGTCGGAAATTTCCCGCCGACAAGCCGGGCAGGTCGCGAGGTCCGGCAAAATGAGCGCAGTCTTCGCACCGCCGGGTTCGCTCGCGCGGATTTCAAAGTTCGGGTAGCCCCCCGCAGCCAGCCAGATGGCTTCCTTGCTTTGGATGAAGCTGCGCGGTGGCTTTTCGGTCTCCAGGCGAAGAAGGAATTGATCCAGTGCCATCCGCCGGCCTTCGACCTCGATGAAGACACCTTGGGCGGAGTTGTTCACCCAGCCTGTCAAACCCAGCTCCGTGGCGAGCCGATGGACGAACGGACGAAAGCCCACACCTTGAACCACGCCGCGAACGGCGAGCTTCAAACGCGGACATTGACCGTTGGCGGGGTTCGTGTTCACACACTGCGGCGGTAACGCACTTGAGCCGACGAAGAAGCTTCGCTGCCTTGCGTCGGGACCGCATTGCATTGTTTGGCAAAGGCTGCCCCGGAATTGGCAAAACCAACGGGAATAGTTGATTTCCCGGCCCGGCGGGTTCAGGCTGGATTGGCAGAGAATGCACGAAGTCGCGATCATGACGGAGGCGGTGCAAATGGCCGTGGAAACAGCCCGAGCCTCCGGCGCGAAGCGGGTAAGCGCATTGCGGCTGCGCATTGGCCAATTGAGCGGTACGGTCCCCGAGGCTCTGCAGTTTGCGTGGGACGTGGTGCGGAGCGGGACGATGGCCGAGAATGCGAGGTTGGAGATCGAATCCGTCGCACCGATTTGTTGGTGTGCCACCTGCCAGGCGGAGTTCGAATGCCAGGATTTCTTGAATGAATGTCCGCGCTGCCACAACTGGAGCGGCGATTTGCGGCACGGACGGGAGCTTGATATCGTTTCGGTGGAAGTGAATTGAAACCTTGAAACGTGGCAGCCGCCGCGAGCTGTCACCGATATGGTCGGGAAACATTAGTGGACTGACAGCCACTGCTACGAAGGATAGAGCTTATGTGCAAAGAATGCGGATGCGAACTCGGTGGCGGCGAGGTGAAGCTCGGCGGCCATTCCCACGCCCACGGCCATGAACATCATCACCATGGCGACCACGCCCACGGCCACATTCCTGGCCCCGTGCCCGGGCCGCTGACGTTGAATCTCAGCCGTTCGCTGATGGAAAAGAACAACCGGCTGGCGGAACGGAATCGCGGTTTCTTCCGCGCCAAGCGGTTGCTCGTGCTGAATGTTGTCTCTTCGCCCGGCTCCGGTAAAACCACCTTTATCCGCGAGACGGCAGTACAACTCGCCGGCAAGTTGCGCCTGGGTGTGATCGTTGGCGACCTCGCCACGGACAACGACGCGGCACAGTTGCGGACGGCGGGTATTCCCGTGATCCAAATCACCACCGGCACGGTTTGTCATCTGGACGCGGACATGGTTGCCAAGGCGGCGGCGCAGCTCGAGCTCGACAAGCTTGATGTGCTGGTGATTGAAAACGTCGGCAATCTTGTCTGCCCGGCGGATTATGATCTGGGGGAAGATTTGCGCGTGGTGCTGCTGTCCACGACCGAAGGCGAGGACAAACCGTTCAAGTATCCGCCGATGTTTCACTCCGCGAACGTCGCCATCGTGACCAAGAGCGACCTCGCGGTGGCGGCCGGATTCAATCGCGAACAGGCGCTCAGCAATCTAAGTCGCGTCAGTCACCATGCGGAAGTCTTCGAATTGTCCGCCAAGACGGGCGCGGGGATGACGGGGTGGCTGGATTATCTGGCCGTGCAACGCGCTGCGGTCACGAACCAGTAGCTTCTATAGGCGCGGTTGAGTGCGAAGACCCAACCGCAGAAAGATACACCCGTTTGGGCGCCAACCTGGTCCGGCGGTTACTTCCGCGCATCTTCAATTCACGGGGATGCGGCAGAGGTTTTCAATTTTCTTTAGCGCTTCATTGCCGCCGCGCTCCGCTTCCGCCGAGAGGGACTCGCTAAATTCCATTTTGGTGGCCGGGATCGTCAGCCACCAGGCGCGCGGCGCGTGGCCAAGAACATCGCGGGCCAGTGCGAGCATGGTGCGGGGGTCGGCTGCGTGGGCCATGAGTTGGGAGGACGCGCCGGGTTCGAGCGGGCGCAACTGGACTTCCTTGGGCGCATCCATCGCCGCATCCACGAAAACCACCGTTTCGGCTTGGGAAATTGGTACGGCATGCTCGGGCGAGAGTTGCTGGCAAATGAGGGTGCGGACGCCCGGCAGGTGCAAGGCCGCCACCGCTTCCGCCACGCGTGGTCCGACGCCGTCGTCGCCCCGCAACGTGTTGCCGTAGCCGATGACCAGGAATTCACCGTTCATTCGCTGCTGGGCGGCACTTTTCATTAGCTCACATTTGAAAAACGGGGAAACGGCCTGCGCCGTTTCCCCGCCAACCTACCGACCAACCAAATCATCCCCGCGTGACCTCATTCAAAATACTACCATCGGCTCCAATCAAGCGCACTTGCAGGGGCATCTGGCCGACGGCGTGGGTGGAACAACTCAGGCACGGGTCGTAGCAACGGATGCCGTGTTCGACGCGGTTGAGCAACGGCTCGGGGATCTCGTTGCCACGAACGTAGTGCCGGGCGATTTGTGCCACCGTCTGGTTCATTGCCAAGTTATTCTGGCCCGTGGCGACAATGAGGTTGACCTTTTGCAACAAACCATTGCGGTCCACGGTATAGTCGTGAAAGAGCGTGCCGCGCGGGGCTTCGCTCACCCCCACGCCGCGCAGGTTGTTGATGCCGGCATCGGCGCGGAGGTAATCGCTCAAAATCTCAGGATCGTCCATGTAACGCTCGATATATTCAAGGCTGGCAAGAATTTCAATCAGGCGCGCGTAGTGATAGAGGAAGGAGGATGTGACGGCGCCGCGGCCCAGCTTCTTGAAGCTCTTCAATTCGGCATCGGCCTTGGGCACGCCCATGCGTTTGCAGACGTTGAGCCGGGCAAGCGGGCCAACCCGGTAGATGCCTGCCGGAAATCCAAGCGGCAGATAATACGGCGACTTGAGATACGAACTGGTCTGCACGGATTCGCCGATGACTTCGAAATACTTCTGCGGGTCAACCTGGTCGGCGATGATGCTGCCGCTGCTGTCGGTGAAGCGCAGTTTGCCGCCGTGATGTTCCCAGGTGCCGTCCTCCGCGACGAGTCCCAGAAAAAGCGACGGAAAATTGCCGAAGATCTGGACTTCCCGCTGATGGGTTTCCAGAGTTTTTTTGAACAAATCCAAAGCGACGTCGGTGGTGGCAAAGGCTTCAGGCAGCCAGAGGCGGATGCGCTCGCGGCCTTCCACCGTCAACGGACTGCGCACGCCGCCGGGTACGGCCCAGGACGGGTGAATCTTGCGGTCGCCAAGAATCTCGATGATTTCCTGGCCGAACTGGCGCAAGCGGATGCCGGCGCGGGCAAGTTCCTTGTTGGCGGCGATGATGCCAAAAACATTGCGCTGTGCCGGCGGTGTGTCCCAACCGAGCAGGAAATCCGGTGCGCTCAAATGAAAAAAGCTCAGCGCGTGGCTCTGCACCATTTGCCCGAGGTTCATCAGGCGGCGCAGTTTGTCGGCGGCCGGTGGAATGTTGACGGCCATGAGCGCGTCGCCGGCCTTGGCGGACGCGAGGGTATGGCTGACGGGACAAATGCCGCAGATGCGTTGCGTGATGCCGGGCATTTCGGAGAAGGGCCGGCCCTCGCAGAATTTCTCAAAGCCGCGGAACTCGACGACATGGAACTCGGCGTCGGACACGTTGCCCGCGTCGTCCAGGAAAATGCTGATCTTGGCGTGGCCCTCGATGCGGGTCACCGGGTCAATCACGATGCGTTTGGACATAAACTTGGTTCAACCAAACTTGATCTGCTTGCCCTCCAGCTTGGGCTCGACGCCGCTCAACATCTGGGTGACGAGCGCCTTGATGTGCGCGGCGGGCGGCGGACAGCCGGGCAGAAAATGTTCCACATACACGACCTCATGCACCGGCATGACGCGCTTGAGCAACGGGGGCACGATGCCGTCGGCTTGCGGGAGGCACGGGTTGTCCTGCGCGTTCGCAATATAGGCGCGCTGCAGGACGCTTTCGGTGTTGCCGGGGCCGAGTTGATTGCGCATGGCCGGCACGTTGGCCGTGACCGCGCAATCGCCGAAGGCCACGAGTACCTTGGTGCGCTGGCGGATTTTGTGGAGCAGTTCAAGGTTGTCCTCGTTGCAGATGGCGCCTTCAATGAGGCAGACGTCCACGTTCTCGGGATAATCCTTCATATCCACGACGGGGCTGTAAACGATTTCCACCAAATCCACCAGGTCGAGGAGAAACTCGTCGAGGTCGAGGAAGGACATGTGGCAGCCGGAACAGCCGCCAAACCAAACTGTGGCCAAACGCGCTTTCATAGTTTCATCCCTAATCTGCCGCGATCCATTGTTGTTTCTCCCGCGCCGTGACAATGAATTCGAGCTTGCCACGGTCGCGTTCCATCTCGCCCACCGTCGAGCCTTTATGGAACAACGCGCCGGTCGGGCAGGCTTGCACGCACTTGCCGCATTGCGTGCAGGAATCGGATTCGCCCCACGGTTGGTTGAGGTCGGTGATGATGTGCGATTTTGTGCCGCGCCCCGAAACATTCTTCGTGCCCGCGCCTTCAATGTGCCAGCAGACGCGCACACAACGCGTGCACAGAATGCAGCGGTTGTGGTCCATGCCAAACAGCCGGTGCGTGGTGTCCACCGCCCATTTGGGGAACAGGTAATCGTAACGGACGTGATCCATGCCCAGCGAGTAGCCGAGGGTTTGCAGTTCACAATGCCCGTTGGCGACGCACGAGGAGCAGACGTGATTGCGCTCGGCAAAGAGGAGTTCCAGCGTCATGCGGCGATATTTGCGCAGCCGTTCGCTGGTGGTCTTGACTTCCATGCCCTCGGCGACCTTCGTCGTGCAGGCGGGCAGCAGTTTCGGCACGCCCGCGACTTCCACAAGGCAGAGGCGGCAGGCACCCACGTCATAGATGCCATCCAGGTGGCAGAGCGTTGGGATCTTGATGCCCGCTTCCTGCGCCGCCTGCAACACCGTCGCGCCTTCCTCGGCGGTGATGGGTTTGCCGTCAATCGAAAGGGTCTTGGCAGCCATAAATATTTATTGTGCAACCGCTGGTTTCTTGGCCTCGCCATTGCCCCGCGGGCCGTATTTATCCGGTTGGAGCAGCGCCTCGTATTCGTGGCGGAAAAAGCGCAGGGTGCTCATCGTGGGATTCGGCGCGGTCTGGCCAAGACCGCAGAGGCTGGTGTTTTTCACCATGTCGCAAAGCTCTTCGAGTTTCGCGAGGTCGCGCTGCGTTGCCCGGCCCTTGGCAATTTTGTCCAGCAGATTGTGCATCTGCACCGTGCCCGCGCGACATGGAATGCATTTGCCGCAGGATTCATCCATGCAGAACTCCATGAAGAACCGCGCGATTTCCACCATGTTGGTGCTGTCGTCCATCACGATCATCCCGCCCGAACCCATGATCGAGCCGAGCTTGCCGAGCGACTCGTAATCCACCGGCGTGTCCAGATGCTGCGCCGGGATGCAACCACCCGAGGGGCCGCCCGTCTGAACCGCTTTGATCCGACCGCCATCGGGAGCGCCGCCGCCCATTTCCTCGACAATGGTGCGCAACGGCGTGCCCATTGGCACTTCGATGAGGCCGGTGTTCTTGATCTTGCCCGCCAGCGCGAACACCTTGGTGCCCTTGCTCTTCTCGGTGCCGATGCCGGCGAACCATTCCGCGCCGTTGCGATAAATCGGCGGCACGTTGGCAAACGTCTCGACGTTGTTGATGAGCGTGGGGCAGCCATATAGGCCACTCTCCGCCGGGAACGGCGGTCGGGGCCGCGGGGTGCCGCGTTTGCCTTCAACGGACGCCATCAGGGCCGTCTCCTCGCCGCAGACAAACGCACCCGCGCCGATGCGCAGTTCCACGTTGAAACTGAACGGCGATTCAAAGATACCGCTGCCCAGCACACCGAGCTGCTTTGCCTGTTTGATCGCAATCTGCAGGCGGGCGATGGCGAGCGGATATTCCGCCCGAACGTAAATGAACCCCTGATCGGCGCCGACGGCGTACGCTGCGATGGCCATGCCTTCGAGCACGCTGTGCGGGTCGCTCTCCAACACGCTGCGGTCCATGAATGCGCCGGGGTCGCCTTCGTCGGCATTGCAAATGACATATCTTTTCGCGCCGGGTGATTTTGCCACCGTGCCCCACTTGAGACCGGTGGGGAAGCCCGCACCGCCGCGTCCGCGCAGGCCGCTCTGGACCATGGCCTCGACGACTTCCTTGGGCGTGGTTTCATTCAAAACCTCATGCAAGGCGCGATAACCTTCCGCCGCGATGTAGCTCTCGATCCGCTCCGGATTAATCACGCCGCTATTAGCGAGCACAATGCCGAGCTGCTGCTTGAAGAACGCCGCGTCGGGGTCGCTTTGCGGGATATTGGCCGGCTCCCCGTTGAGCGCGGCGATAATGGCTGGCGCGTTCTCCGGTGTGACCTTGATATAAAGCGCCCGCAACGGGTCGGCCTGGACCAACGGTCCGTCACAGCAAAGCTT
>JADLHS010000169.1 GCA_020848635.1 Limisphaerales bacterium | reverse complement strand
TGCCCGGTTTTTCCTTGCTGACCTACAACACGCACGGAAATTTCATCAGCGACTGGACCACGAATTCGCCGCAAGTGCAGGCGATTGGCCGGCAAGTGCAATACCTCGACCCCGACATCATCACGTTCCAGGAAATTCCCCTTACCAACTCGGGCTGGACGCACATGCCGGAATTCGTGACGGCTTTTCGCCCGGGCTACCATCTTGCGACGAATTCCGGCTCCGACGGTTTCATTCGGAGTGTAATCCTGAGCCGCTATCCGATCGCCCGCTCCGCGAGCTGGCTGGATGCCGCGAGCCTGACGAATTTTGGCTACAACGGCCGGTTCACCCGCGACCTGTTCGAGGCGCAAATTGCCGTGCCGGGATTTCCCCAGCCGTTGCATGTCTTCACCACGCATTTGAAATCCGGCCAGGGCACGGATGATTCCGCCCGCCGGGCGGCCGAGGCGAGTGCGATTTCGAACTTTCTCGCGCATGGTTTTCTCACCACCAACGGCCTGCATCCCTATGTGCTGACGGGCGACATGAACGAAGACATCGCCCGCCCACCGGGGAGCCATCCGCAGAGTCTCGAACGCCTCACGAGTGTGCCGACCGGACTGCAATTGGCCACGCCGGAGAATCCTTTCACCGGGAACGAAATGACCTTTTCCATCCGGGACGGTGGCGGTCTGAGCAAGCGTTACGATTACATCCTGCCGAACCCGCTGCTGTTTGGGAGCCGGGCGGGCGGCCAGGTCTTCCGGACCGACTGGTTGCCGAACCCGCCGCCGCCCCTGCTGGCAAGCGACTCAGTCACCGCGTCGGACCATCTGCCCGTGCTGATGACATTCAACAATCCCTACGCCCAACCATTCCATCTGGTATCCCTGACGCGTTCCAACCAGACGGTGACGCTCAAATGGGAGACGGTTGCCGGCCAACCCTATCGCGTGGAAGATTCAACCAATCTGACAAAATGGAATGCGCTGGCCAGCCATCTGGTCGCGACCAGCAACAGCTGCATCTTCGCAACCAACCTCACCGACATCGGACGGTACTTTCGCATTCTGCGCGAGCCATAATATCGTTCACTTGGGGCGCTGCCGGAAAATACCAGCGCCCTTTTTTTCACTTGGCGGCAGGCAGCGGGCGCAATAACCTCGCGCATGAAAAAATATTTCCCTCTCGCCCTAGCGCTTATTGCCTCCCTGACCGCCACAACTCCAATCCTGGCTGCCGATGACGAGGCCGGCTTCAAGTCGCTCATGGACGGCAAGACGTTTGATGGTTGGAAGGTGACGACGGACAATCCGAGTACTTGGACCATCAAGGACGGCGCGTTCGTCGCCAACGGCAAGGTGGCGCACCTTTATTATGTCGGGGATGATCAGCCCTTTAAGAATTTCCACCTCAAGGTGGACGTGATGACGGATCCCGTCTCGAACGGGGGAATTTATTTCCACACGAAGTATCAAGCCGAAGGCTGGCCCCGAGCCGGCATCGAGTGCCAGGTCAACAACACGCATGGCGACTGGAAAAAGACCGGCAGCCTTTATGACATCGTCAATACGGGACTCACGGCCGCGCAGGATAACAAATGGTGGACCCAGGAAATCATCGTCCAGGACAACCTGGTCACGGTGCTGATCGATGGTAAGAAGGTGCTCCAATACAATGAACCGGCGGGCGCCCAACCGGGCAAGGAATACACCCGCAAGCTGAACGAAGGCACGTTCTGCCTGCAAGGTCACGATCCCAAGAGCACCATTCGCTACAAGAATATCCGCGTGAAGCGGCTGTAAGCGGAGCAGGGGACGGGGCGCCGGCAGTTTGCATTTTGCCAAAGGTGACTA
The DNA here is from genome assembly GCA_020848635.1 of Limisphaerales bacterium. Taxonomy (GTDB): domain Bacteria; phylum Verrucomicrobiota; class Verrucomicrobiia; order Limisphaerales; family JADLHS01; genus JADLHS01. The sequence goes on along the minus strand of JADLHS010000169.1, from coordinate 6,321 downwards.
TATTGGAGAGATGCTGGCGACCCCGGAACTGATTCGTGAAGCGGCGCAAACCGCGCAACTGGAGGCTCGTCTGCCACGGTGGCGCAAACTGCCGCTCTACCGGAAGTGGTTCGAGCCGGTGGAAAGTCATTTGGCCGAAGACGACAGGGGCGTGCGGTTTCACCAACTCCCGTTTGTTACCAAGCGCGAGATGCGCGCCGGTTTCCCGGAAAAATTTCTCAACTCCGGGCAAACGCTCAAGACCCTGGTCGCTCAGCAGATTGTCGAACTGGAACACACTTCAGGCACCTCCGAGGATCGGCTGCCGGTCATGTTCGGTCGCGGTTGGTGGAATGAGCAGGAGGAACGCGCGCTGCGGTTGAACAAACTCGTCGCGCAGGTGCTGGACGAACAACCCAACCCCCGCCGCGCTACCATCACCTCCCCCGCCTGCAACGGCTTGACCTGTCCGACGGTCTGGCAATCGCGCACCCAGCGCACCCTCGGCAACGCGTTGTTCGTGAACCTCGCCCGCATACCGTTTCTCCTCCGCGATGGGGAACTAGGCCGCATGGCGGCGGAGATCGCGGATTGGCAGCCGCAGTTCCTCGATGTGGATCCGGTTCACGGCGGCCGGTTTGCGCTTTATTGCGAGCAGCGAGGCATCCGGTTTCCTTCGCTGCGGTTTGTGCTGGCCAGCTATGAATTCGTGAGCGTGGTGCATCGGCGGATTCTTGCGCGCGTGTTTGGCGTACCGGTATTCAATCTCTATGGCTCAACCGAAACCGGACACCTGCTGATGGAAAACCCAGCCGGCGAGATGAAGCCCAGTTACGACACTGCCTATCTCGAAGTTGTGGCCCCGGACGCAAACGGCATTGGCAAGCTCATCGTCACTACGCTGTCGAACGAATACATGCCACTGTTACGCTATGAGATCGGCGATCTCGCGGAGCGGAACGAACGTTCATATGGGACTGACTACGTCGTCCACGGTCGCGCCCGCGATGCCCTGCTCCGGAGCGACGGTCAAAGTGTAACGACCTGGCAGGTGGATCAGTGTTTCGCTGAGCTAAGCGGCCTTGCGCACTATCAACTGCGCCAAAGCCCCGGCGGTGAATGTCACCTGCGCTACGTGCCGGAATCCACCGGGCTGGATGCGGTCAGTTTGCGCGCAATCGTGACGCGGCTGGAATGGCTGCTGGAAAGCCCGATCACCACCGAGGCGGTTCCGACGCTGCTACCGGAGGCGTCTGGCAAGTTCCGCCTTACTTGTAGAATGCCGGAATAGGATTCTCCACGCGCTGTCATCCGGCAGCGCCCACCTTGGCGCCAGCGAGATCGTTCGGTATTGCGGCCACCGAGTAAGGCTAACATACCCGCATCGCGAGCGTGGAAATCCGCAGTTGTGGGAAACAGCTTACGGCTCAAGTTGTCGAAGTCGATAAAACCGATTCGAACCTACGGGTGGTGCCGCGGCCAGCCAGGACAGACCCCCTGTTTCGTTGAAGATGTTAGTGACGGCCAACCAGTTTGACAGATCTGCTGACACTTCGACGACGTTGGTTCTTCCTGCCTGACCGGTGATCATCAGTTGGATTTGTCCTGCACCCATCCTGATAATTGAATCAATCCTTGGCTGCATTGGCACGGCTTTCAACTCAATACGTTGAATCCAATAATGGGTGCATAGGTTGCCCGCCACCCATTCCAACGTGTTCTCGCCTTCGTTGGCTTGAATGGTCCAGGTTTCGTTCTCAAACCAATAACTCGCATGGTTGGCGGCGACGTCGTAGTCGGCGACCAGATTGGTGCCGTTGATGTAAATGTTCATCGGCGCGTAGCCGTTGTTGGGACAACTTTGGGAGAATGAGGTCCCGTGCCGCACCCTCAGCGTGTAAGCACCCGCTTGCGGCGCGGTAAACGTGCCACTGAACCCCCCGTCCGGCTGAAAAATTCGCCAGCAATTTCCGTAATAGGCATTGTATGCAAAGTTCGCGCCTGGGGAGATGCTCATGTTGCTCGTTACCAGCGAACTGTTGGCAAAGACCGAGTAAATGGATGCGGGCGGCGGCAAGGTCAACCGGTTGGTAGCAACAGTCACGTTGTCGCTCATATCCGGGTCGGTATCGCCTGCCGGCGTTACTCGCAACAGCACTTGATATTCTCCGGACGCATCCGCTGGCACCGTTAACTGGGCGCGTTCGGAAGTGGGTAGCGTCTCATAGACTCCCTCGAAAGGACTGAGACATGCAGAGTGAATGAACGAAGCCAGAGGTTGATCGTCCGCATCTCCGGCCGTGGTATTTCGCGACAGGATGAACTCCATCTGGACATCGCAATTGGCCAATGGCCCGAAGTTACCGAGTGTGAAATACACCCGGTCGGGGTAAACCAGCGTCTCGACGTTACCTGGCTCGAAGCTGAAATCGGCCACAAACAGGTCCACCCCAGCCGGGGCAGGGTTTAGCTGCAGGAACAATAGAGGCAAGGCCAGCAGTCGAATGGATGGTGTTTTCATGGAATGAATTTTAGTTCTGATGGGTTGGGCTGGAGTTAAATCCTCATCATTTTTCATTGACCCCTTCATTTCTGGAAAATAACGGCCGCCTGATTCGCGTTAAGTCGAGGATTTGCACTTTGTCCGTCAGGACAGCCAAGCTGGGTAATTTGCCGGGACCATTGAAAAGCAGTCCTGCCTTAATTCCTGGAAATTCGGTCCACTTCTGGGCCAACTGAGAGGTGGCGATCTGGTTCAGGGCTGAGTCGAGCACTACTACGCGGTTTTCGTGGTGGAATATGGTTTCAAATTTTTCCCGATTGTTGCCCGGCGCGGGCTCGCTACGTCTTTCCAACTGCGAACTGGCGAGGACGACCTGTGGTGCGCCGGCGGCGGTCAGGTTAGCGGCCAGTGCGAGTTGCAACTCAACTTCATCGAAGCGCGGTGTGGCGTTGGTGATGCGCCGGCGTTCGATTAGTCTCCCATCCAGAACATGCAGCACCCCCAAACGATCCGCAGCCAGAACTTCGTGTCGGCCGTCGCTGTCCAGATCCACGACCAGACTGCTGGTCAACTGGACGCCGAAATCGTGGGCGTGGACGACCTCGCCCTCGGCATTGAACTCCAGCACTTTTCCCGTATCTGGCTCGCCCCGCTCGAGATTGTAGGCGTGAATGGCCGTTACCCAGACCATTACGTTCGTCTGGCCATGGGCGGGGTTAAGGGGCTTCACGTTGGCATAAATCCCGGCCAACTCACGCCGCCATCGCAGTTCGCCCTTGGACGAAAGCACATAGACGTAGGCGTGTGCGTCGTCAGTTTCATCCGCCAACTTGCAGCCGTTTCCGGGTGAATTGCTCCCCACGACCACTTCCTGCCGCCCGTCCCCATCGAGATCGCAAAGGTCAATGGTCGTAACGAAGGTGGCCGTTTCGAAAAACCACTTGAGTTGCCCGGTTTCAACTTCGAAGCAGCAAATCCCACGCGGACGCAGCGCCCAAGTGCTGGTAACCGACGCCAGTAATTCCCGTTGGCCGTCTCCATCCAGGTCGGCCAGTCGCAAGGGTCGGAGCCGAGTAAAATTCGCACCCCACTGTGGATGCACATTCAAACTGCCGGCAAATACAAACTCCTTAACTGGCCACGTCCGCTGGTTGAACGCCGTGAGATAGGCGTTTGTTCCGCTGCTCCAAGACACCAAAGCCTCGTCCCTTCCGTCCCCATTGATGTCCGCCATCATCCCCAGCACGAGTCCATTGGCATGCGGTTTTGTAATTGTGAGGGGAGCCTGCTGTTGACCACGACTTGTAACCACATACAAATTGCCGTCGCTGACATGGATAATGTCGGATTCTCCATCGCCATCCCAGTCGCCGGTCTGGGCGGTGGCCCAATTCAGGACCTTGTCGTTTCTGAACTCATGCAATACTCGGAGGGAAAAGCCGGCTGGCAGCCAGAGGGACCCCAGCACCCCAAAAGCGAGCAAAAGGATGCCAATGGTAATGCCCGCCACCGGAAGTGCTCGCCCTTTAAGCAGACGGCGCAGGCTGATGGCCCGATGCGGCTCCAATACCGGTTGTCTTTTCTCGAGGCGCTCCAGATCGGCCAGCACATCCGCCATGTTAGCGTAGCGATCCCGATGTTCGCGGGCCATCGCGCCTTCCACCACTTTGAGCAGCCACGGAGAAAGTTTGGGGCGACTGTTGAGAATCGGCTCGGGAGGCGACGTGCGAATCTGCTGGAGAATCTGCGACGTGGACTGCCCCTCGTACGGCGGGCGTCCCGTCAACATTTCGTAGAGCAACGCGCCCAGGGCATAGATGTCGCACCGCGTGTCTTCCGCCTCGCCCCGCGCCAGTTGCGGCGACATATAATGCGCCGTGCCTTCCCCGGTTTCGCCCTTCGCGGCATCCATCAAGGAATCATTGAACACGGTGCGGGCCAAACCGAAGTCGGCCAAGTATGCCGTTCCGAAAAAATCCACCAGCACGTTGCCCGGCTTCAGGTCGCGGTGAATTACGCCCTTCGCATGGGCGTGGGCCAGGGCCGCCGCCACCTGTCGGGCAATCGCCACACATTCCTCCTCGGCCATCGGGGAATCTTCCGAGAGTTTCCGGATCAGGCTTCCATGCTCAACTATCGGCATCACGAAGTAAGGCCGCGCCGGATTCTCGGAAACATACAGCGCCGGTAAAATGTTCAGATGCTTCAATTGTTGCAGGTGCCGGGCCTCCTTCAGGAAGCGATGCACCATTTGGGGTTGATTGGCCAGCTCCGGCTTCAACAGCTTGATGGCCACGATGGTTCCCGATTGGGAATCCAAAGCCCGCAACACGATCCCCATCCCGCCCTCGCCAAGCACCGAGAGAACCTGATATTGGTCCAGGCTGGCCAGTTGGCCGGGCTGTTGGGGAGCCGACAGCAGTCCCCGCTGAAGCAGTTGGCCGGGCAGCCCGGCTACGGAGGAAAGGGGAGGGAGCAGACGCCTCCCGGGATCTGGCAGCTCTTCTTTCACGCTCCCTCGGCCCCTTTCCCTGCGCTGGTGTGCAATTGCTTGGCTGCTTCTGCCGCCAGTTGACGCAGGTCCTCGCCCACCCATCGCTGCTGCTGCAACCAGTCCAGCGCGGAAACCACCTGAGCGTCGCTCAAGGTGCTGATGCGCCGGTGATGCCGCAGCAAAGCCACCGCCACGGTCAAGTAATACAGCGCCCGCGCCACCTCAGCGGGCAGTCCCGGATGGGGCCGCAGGCTGTTGGCTTTGAAGAATTCCTTCGCCATCACCAGCAGCTCCAGCGGCGGATGCGGATGGTGAAATAAATCGTGCAGGTTTTTGAGCACCAACCCGTGCGCCACCGCGCAAGCTCGCAGCGCCTTTGCCTCCGCTGGCTTCAGCGCCGATAATTCAAATTCAACCGGCATGGAAATCTGTTCGGCCAGCGCTGCCTCCAATTCTTCCGGCGTCCACGCGTCCGGCCCCTGAAGTCCAAAAGCCAGCAACTCGCCCAAACCCGAAGGCGGACCACCGGTTTCATGCTTTCGCGGCTGGTTCATTAGCAGATAAAGCAGATAATTAATATTGCACCTGCGTCGCGGTCGACCGCCGCTATCAATGGAAATACGCCGTGCGCCGCCGAATCCTGCATTTCCATCCGTGTCTCGGCGCGCGGAATTTATTCCGCACGTCGGTCCATCCTCGCTCCTCACTCCGCGCCACCGAGTTGTTTTTGCAGAGCTATCTCCCACCGCCGGCGCGTTTTGCGAAGATTTTGGACTGCGGTGGCAGAGCACAGCGGCGACACCGCTTTTCGACTGCGGATACAGCTTCCAAAGCGGCGTGGCGCTTCGATTCCCGCCGCAGTCCAAAAGTGTTCGGTTGCGGCTTTGCCGAGCCATGTCTTTGCGTTAATGCCCGTCTGACACGATGGCAATCAACTCGCGAATCTCCCCATCCACCGCGCAATCGGATTTTTCATACGTGCGCACCACCTCGCGCAGAAAATCTCCAAAGCACCGCTTGGCCGTCGTGATGGTGTTCGACGCCTGCCGCGCCGAATCCAATCCGTGCCGGCGGGCCAATTCAGCGTCCGATGGCCGCTCGGCTCCGACATACAAAGGCAGGTAGCAACCCTGCAGGAATACCGCCCAGGTCTGGTCCCGTCCCTTGGCGCGGTAAAACGCTTCGGTGCGCTTCCGGGCCTGTTCGATTACCTGGATGTGAGGTGGACCCCGAAAACTGGACCACTGGTTAAGATGGACTTTCGCCGGTCTGCTGGAGAAAAAGCAGACGATGAAAGCAAAACGCAAACGGCATAGTGCGGCCTTCAAGGCCAAAGTGGGATTCG
>JADLHS010000168.1 GCA_020848635.1 Limisphaerales bacterium | reverse complement strand
AGTTCGCTTCCAGTTGCTTCCCACGGTCGGATTTCGCCGCCGCAGTTACTTTCAGCTACAGGTCGGTTGACCTAGACCTGACGGGGACTTTCGCCCCGCTGCGCCAACGCCTTCGCAGTCGCACAACGAAGCCGCTACGCGGCGGGGGAAAAGAGTGGTGGTGGGGCTGCGCATGGTTTGGCGTCTTGGGGTTTGCTTAGTGTCGGCTTTTTCCGACTCTCTTGGACGGCGGGCCGGCACTGACGCCGGTCTCGCAAGTCATCAACCTTAACCCTCGTCTCACACGACCATGCATATAAAAAAAGTTCCCCGCACGCCATCCTAAATTCCTTCGCCGATGACCTCAAGCTCCTCCCCATCGGCCCCCGCACCGAACAGGCCTATTTTGCCTGCCTCCGGCAACTCAGTGAGTTCTACGCCAAATCGCCCGACCTGATTTCCGCCGAGGAGTTCCGCCAATACTGCATCCATCTCAAGGCCGAAAAGAAAGTCGCCCGCCAGACTTCCACCCAGGTCATCTGTGCCTTCAAGCTCTTCTGGGAGCAAACCCTCAAACGCGTCTGGCCCCACGAACTCCAACTGGCCCGCGCCAATCCCCAGTTCAAACTGCCCGTCGTGCTTTCGGCCGCCGAAGTGCGCCGCATTCTGGCCGAAGTCGCCGCGCTGGATCATCGCGTCTGCCTGATCCTCATCTATTCCTGCGGCCTGCGGCTGGGCGAAGGGCTCGCGCTGGCCGTCCGCGACATTGATGCCGAACGGAGGCTCCTGCACCTCCGCGCCGGCACGGGCAACCGGGAGCGTTACGTCCCGCTGCCCCAACGCACCCTGGCGTTGCTGCGCGAGCTGTGGAAAACCCACCGCCATCCCACGCTCCTCTTTCCCGCCAAAGGCCACAGCGGACAAGGCGCAGCCACGGCCACGGAACCCCTGTGCCGCACCACGCTGCAACGCGCCTTCCGGCTCGCGCTCCAAGCCAGCGGCGTCAAAAAGGCCGCGCATGTTCACACGCTGCGCCACTCGTACGCCACACACCTGCTCGAACAGGGCGAGAACCTCCGCCAAATCCAGGTCAACCTCGGCCACAAAAGCCCGCTCGTCACCGCCGTCTACACGCACCTGACGAGCTTGTGCCAGACCCAGCATCAGAAACGCCTCGATGACTTCATGGGCAATCTCTGATGCACCCCGCCACCGGCGACGGTGGTCAAAGCCCGACCGTGCACCAACTGCTCCGGCGGTTGGCCCCGGACTATCTGAAGCGCTTCGGCCCGTCCCTGCCCGGGCGGCACCGACAGGTCTTGCGAAAAATCCTGGCCTGCCGCACCCCGGCCCTGGGCGGCCAGCTCTTTGCCTGTCCGGACTGTCCCGGCTTTGACTACCGCTATCATTCCTGCAACGACCGGCATTGTCCGCAGTGCGGCCAGCGCGACACCGACGCCTGGCTGGCGCAACAGCGGGCGCGATTGCTCCTGCCGGTGCCCTACTTCCTAGTGACCTTCACCGTCCCGGAGCCGTTGCGGCACTTCATCCGTTCCCATCCCGCGATCGCGCTGGACCTGCTCTTTGCGGCCAGCGCCCAGGCCTTGCAGGACCTGGCCGGCAATCCCCGTCGCCTGGGCGCGCAACTCGGGATGCTCGGCGTGTTGCACACCTGGAGTCGCACGCTCATTTATCATCCGCACGTGCATTACCTCGTTCCCGGCGGCGGTCTCAGCCTGGACGGACGCCGCTGGGTGCCGGCGCGCCGACAGTTCCTGCTCCACCACCAAGCCCTCGGGGATCGTTTCCGCACCGTATTCCGCGAACGCTTGCAGCAGCAACATCCCGAACGCTTCGCCCAAGTGCCGGCCCAGGTTTGGAAACCGCATTGGAACGTCGGCTGCCAGGCCGCCGGCTCGGGTGAAAACGCCTTACGTTACCTCGCCCGTTACGTGTTCAAGACCGCCACCGCCAATCGGAAGCTGCCCCTCCTGCCCGATGGCAAAGTGCGTTGGGACTATCGCGCGAGCAAAACCGGGAAACCGACGGCGATCCACCTGGAACCGCAGGAGTGGATCCGCCGCTTTCTCCAACATGTGCTGCCGCGCCACTTCGCGCGCGTGCGCACCTTCGGCTGGTTGCATCCGGCGGCCAAAGTTCGCGCCAACCGCGTGCGGGCATTGCTGCGGGAGCCACCGTTGCTCAGCCCGGCCGAACAGACCGCGTGGCAGCCGCCCGGCGAGCCGGCCGGGGAAACGGAAAGGCCCGAGCCGGAGGTGCCGCCCCACCCTCAACCCACAACCAAAAACCCGCACCCGTATCGGTGTCCGCGCTGCCAGAAAGCGATGCGGTTGGTGGGCGCGTGGTCACCCGGGCAGCGGATGCTCTTTCCGAATCGACCGCCATGACCCGTTGCGCCCCGCCCGTCTTGATCCTGGCCAAACGCGATCCCCATCGCGAGGCGCCGGGCTTTGCACCCCCACGGCGAGTTGGGCGACCAAACCGGCCTGGCGGCAGAAAGGGTGAAGCGAAGCAGCCCCGCCGCTGGCCAAAGCCCACCGGCGCACCCGAGCCTTGGCCCCGAATCCATCCGGAAACCGCCGCAGGGAAAGCGGATCGGAGTGGGGTCGGAAAAACAAATCGCAAAGCGAGTCCTGCCGAAAAAGCCGAAACCGCGTAGGGAGACCGGCTGGACCTTGGCCGCGGATTCGTTCAACCCGGGAATGCAATTAACCCT
>JADLHS010000167.1 GCA_020848635.1 Limisphaerales bacterium | reverse complement strand
CCGACCAGGGTGCGCAGCAGGCCAACCGGCAGAGCAGCGCGCAGTTCGACGCCAGCCTCCCGCAGCCGCTGCGGCTGCCGCCCCTTCCACCAGGGCCGCGCCCCGAGCGCATCAATGAGCACACGGCAATGGACGCCCCGTTGGGCGGCCCGGATCAAAGCTTCCAAGACCTCGTCGGCCGTGCCGCCTTCATTCCAGATGTAGAATTCCATCAGCACGCTGGTCTTGGCGCGGTCCACGTCACCGGCAATCGCCCGCAATATCGCCTGGGTATCGGAGAACAACTGGAAGCGACTGCCGCATACCGTTGCGCTGCCCGCCAGTTTGCGCCCGAGTCGGTCCATGCCGCGGGCGGCGGGCACGTGCCGTGACCAGACTACCTCCGTGAGGCCAGCTGGAATGGCCACGGCTGCGAGTTTCCGGTAGTCCATGCGCAGCGCATCAATTCCGCGTGTTCGCCGGCGACCGATCCGGCGCTCCCCCACGAGGAGGTAGATCAAGCCCCCGGCCAACGGCACCATCGCCACGAGGAAAAGCCACGCCAGCGCAACCCCGCGGGCGGGTCGTCGCAGGATGACGCGCAATGCAATCGCGATCACGACCAGTCCGTGGACGGCTGCGAGGACAGTTGAAGGGAGCAACGGCACGTTCATGCGACGGCCGACCGCCGGGGGCAGACGCCGCCGCTCGGCAGCAACTGAGGCTTCATACTTTGGACGAACATGGGCGTGAGCTTGACCCGGAGTGGGTAACGCTTCAAGGCCGGAAAAATCAATCTGACGGCAGAGATATAGGGCGGAATATTGGCGGGGCGCAGTCAATCATTCTGCGCTTGAAGATTTTTCCGAAGCCAGCACCATGCGCACATGATTCAGCAACCGTCGTGCATTCTCCCCCGTAGGTTCGTGACGGGCACGGCGCGGCTATGAGTTCCGAGTCCTCCAGCGCGCGGTTGACAGTTCGGCGCACAGAGAGCGGGCTCTTGCAGGTGGAAATGGGTGGCGACTGGATAGCGCATGCCGGCATGCCCGGAATTGCCGCGGTTGAAAAAGAACTGACCGCCGCTGGCGCGGTGAAGGCGATGGCGTTTGACGCCGCCGGTCTGGGGCGGTGGAACAGCGGCCTCATGACCTTCGTCCTGAAGTGTTACGATTTGTGCGCGAGCAACGGAATCGAATTCCGGGCCCAAACCCTACCGCCCAACGTGGCGAAGCTGATCCACCTTTCGCAAGCCGTCCCTGAAACAAAAGATGCCGCGCGTAGCGCGGCGCGGGTATCCCTCTTGCAGCGGGTGGGCGAATCCGGAATTGCCACTTGGGCGGGTGCCGCAGCCATGCTGACGTTTGTGGGCGAGAACGTGCTCGCGTTGCGCAGGTTGTTGCGCGGCACGGCGCAATTTCGCTGGGCGGACATGTTTCTCGTCATGCAGGAATGCGGACCGCAGGCCCTCGGCATCGTGGCGCTGATCAACCTGCTCATCGGTCTGATCCTCGCTTTTGTCGGCGCCACCGAACTGACCCGCTTTGGCGCGTCCATCTATACGGCGGATTTGGTGGCCGTGGCCACTGTCCGCGAGATGGGTTGCATCATGACCGGCATTATTCTGTGTGGGCGCACCGGCGCGGCGTTTGCGGCGCAACTGGGCACGATGAAGGTGAATCAGGAACTTGAGGCCTTCCAGACTTTTGGCATCAACCCGGTCGAGTTTCTCGTATTGCCCCGGATGCTGGCCTTGATTGTCATGGTGCCACTGTTGTGTGTGTTCGCCGATGTAATTTCGATTTTGGGCGGTTTCCTAGTTTCGACGATGATGTTGAACATCACGCCCGCTCTCTATATTCATCGCACCCTAGAGGCGATTACCCTCACCTCGTTTCTACTGGGCATTTTCAAGGGCGCATATTTTGGCGTCGTGGTGGCATTGACGGGTTGTTTGCGCGGAATGCAGTGCGGCACCAACGCCGCCGCCGTCGGCTTGGCGACCACCTCAGCGGTCGTCACCGGCATCACCGTCATCATTGCTTCCGACGGATTATTCGCCGTGATCTGCAACGCATTGCACCTCTAGCCATGAACGCCGCGCCGAGCGACTGCAAAATCGAGATTCGCGACCTGACCATGGCGTACGGCTCGTTCGTGGTCATGCGGGACATCAATGCGAAGATCAAGCCGGCTGAGATTTTCATCATCATGGGCGGGAGCGGCTGCGGCAAGAGCACGCTGCTCCGGCACATGATCGGGCTGAAAGCCCCGGCCCGGGGCGACATTTTTTACGATGGGGAGGCGTTCTGGCAGGCGAATGACGACGCCCGGCAAAGGCGACTGCGGACGTTTGGCGTCCTGTTCCAAGGCGGCGCGCTATGGAGTTCGATGACCCTCGCGGAAAACATCACATTGCCGCTCGGGGAGTACACCGATCTATGCGCCTCCGACATGCGGGACATCGCACGCTTGAAACTCGCACTGGTGGGTTTGAAAGGCTTCGAGGATTATTACCCGGCGGAGATTTCCGGCGGCATGTGCAAACGCGCCGGGCTGGCCCGCGCTCTCGCCCTCGACCCGGATGTGCTGTTCTTCGACGAGCCATCGGCTGGCCTGGACCCGATCAGTTCGCGAAACCTCGACGAGCTGATTCTTCAACTGCGCGACAGTCTCGGGGCGACGTTTGTCGTGGTTACGCACGAACTGGCGAGCATTTTTACCATCGCCGATAACTCGGTGTTCCTCGACCCGAATACCCGGACCATGCGGGCGCAGGGCAACCCGCGCGATTTGCTGAAAAATTCCACCGACCCCTACGTGCAGGAATTCCTGACCCGTGGCGAACGCGCCAGCCAGCCCGCGCCGCAGCACCACCCCGCTTGACCGATTTCGCCTATGAGCAAGAAAGCCAATCCCACTTCCATCGGACTGTTCATCTTCGTCGGCCTGGGGCTCGGCGTGGCCGGCGTGTTGTTGTTCAGTTCGTCCCGCCTGTTCACGCGGACCGCCGAGCGGGTGCTCTATTTCAACAGTTCGCTGAACGGACTGAACGAAGGCGCGCCGGTCAAATACCGCGGCGTCACCATCGGTGCCGTGAAGAAGGTGATGATCCGTTTCAACCAAGCGACAAATGATTACACCATGCCAGTCATCATCGAGCTTCAGGAGAATCTGGTCCGGGAGCGCATTGAAAGCCCGGG
>JADLHS010000166.1 GCA_020848635.1 Limisphaerales bacterium | reverse complement strand
TTAATATCCGGCATACACGGGTTGAACGGCAGCGGCGAACTCATCGCCCTGATCCGCTCCTTGCTGAGCAGGTAGTAGGTTTCCGAGTGTGCGGACACAATGAGGCCGAGCAACAGGGCCAGAAGCGAGGTTGACTTCATAAGCCCACTTCTCCAGGGTTTCGCCGCCCCCGTCAAGGAAAAGAAAACGCCGGCCAGGTCAGCCCGGCCGGCGTGCGAAAAAACGTCATTCAATTTAGACCCCAGAGTTGTGGCGGCCTCGCAGCGGTTGGTTTCATCCCCAGTATGGCACGAATAAGATTTGCCCGGCGCTCCAACTCGCAAGCCAATTCGAGCTGCTCGTCGGCATTCAGATCGGCAATTAGATCCAGAATCAGATCATCGCCCGTGAGGTCGGAATCCGCTTTTGGTAGTTCATTGTCCGCCGCAGAACTGTGCGCAGCGCTGCCTTTTGGCTTTAATCGTGAGCGTGCTTTCATTGCACCCCTCCATCGGCTGACGGGGGCCGATCCGAACTCGGAACTTTCTTGCGCGCCGCCGCCGCCTGGTCCAGCTCGAATTCCATTCTTCCAATCATTGTACCGAGAAGCTTATCAAACGCCTCTTTCCCATCGCCATCCTCATAAACTCGATTCGCGATGGCCCGGATCAATTGTAGCGTTGTGGCCTGCATCTGCGCCATTGCGAGGATCATATCCGTCAACACAATCAGAGACTCCTTCTCATTCATCGCACACCTGCCTTCCCGCCTTTATCCAGCGCGCCGCCGCCGCGCCGGTTAGGTTGGAAAAAACCAGGTCTCCATCCAGCCCCTCTTGATCCCGATAGCGGGCCATGCAACAAAGAGCTTCACTCAACCGCTCAGGGACCATGAACAAGGCATGAGCCAGGACCGTGAGAACGCATGCTTCATCTAGTTTTTTTCTCCTCACGTGCCTGCGGTTAAACTCTTTGATGATCCGCTTGCGGGCGGGTGTCGCTTCCACTTCAATCCTCCAAATTTCATTTACCGCCTTGGCTGGCTGTTGTTTGGCGGGCTTCATCGTGCGCCTCCTTTCGCGCCGTTCAATTCGGCACTTCGCCCGTCCAGATATCCCTTCTCCTTCTCGCCGTTACGGGCCGGAAAATCGGAGATTGGGTTAGATGCCCCCGCTCGATTCCAGGCCTCCGGATCGCGCGCCACAGCCCGCGCCGCAACGCGCGCCCGGCAAACTTCCATCTCCAAGTCCTCGGCGATATCTCCCAGGTCATCAACAGACCTGCGCCCATAGAGTTCGGCAATATGGCGCAAAGATTCCGCCTCGAATCCATCAACCGCTCCCGGCTTCTCCGCCGCCACCCCGTCGCGCCTTCCCGTAACCACCGGCGGCTGGGGCTCCGGATAATCCTTTATCCACCCGCGCTCATCGAAGTAAGTCGCCACCAATGGATAGAACGATTGCGCCCAGCGGCGTTCTGCCAATCGCGGGTGATTTAACGTGGCACTGCGCATCTCGCTAAAGGAGCACTCGACAAAAGCCACCAAGGCTGAGGAGCAAATATCTTTTGGCGTGGCCCACTCCCACTGGGCAATGAGGTCAAACGCCCGGCGCTCCTCGGGGCTGAGTGACAATGCGGTTTCGATCGCGTCCAGCTGGGCCTGCAACTCAGGGCGGGTGAATTCCCCGCCGCACCGCATCCGCCACACCGCCGAGATTCCGCCCCGTTCGATTGGTGGTAAGGCTGGTTTCTTTCTGGCGGCGCTGGCTGCGGTCGTGGCCACTTTGCGGACGGAGGCCTCGGGTTTAGCTGGGACTTGTGATTTTACCGTTGGTTTGCCACCTTGGCGGTGGGCTTGAATGTTCTGGTTTTTCATTTTGACCTACCATTCGGGTCTCGCTCTGGCGGTGTTACAAGCACTGCCAGGGCATTTTTGTTTTAGGTTTTGCGCTCCTGCTGCTCGACCCAGGTAAGCAGTCGAAGCGTGGTTTCACCAGCTGGCTCTCTTTCTCCAGACAGCCACTGCGAAACATTCGGCAGAGGGACACCCATATATTTCGCGAGCTTCGACTTCATGCCGTGTTGAGTAGTGGCTTTGTTGAGGCGAGCGAGCAATGCATGCATCGTTAGTTTCACGTCCGAATGTTTACCTATGACGGTAATGTTGTCAAGCAACGATTTTTTGACATTCGGCGTATCGGCCAGCGCCTCTATTTGGCCGTCGTTTGCGGCAAGAAAGACCCGGTGGGCTTCCAGCATTGTCTCGACGTATCCCTCAACAACCGCCAACGGAAGTTCTCCAACGAGGTAGGGTATAAGGAATTCAACATACCAAGCTGCAGTCTTGGCAGGTGATTTTTCCCGTTTGCGAGATTGCTCACCAGTGGTCGGATTTGGGTTGCTGGCTAAAGCCGTTCCCGCCCCAGCCAAGGCTTCCATGCCCCGGTCCCATTCCTTCATTCCATTGTCCAGAAAACGGTCAAATACAAGGCTAAAAAGCTGGTTTTCTTCGCTGGATGGAGGGCAATAAATGTCGTAGTAATGGCGTTGCTCACCCAGGCCGGTTGCTAGCCAGCGTTGATTGACGTTGAACTTAGCGCAGAGTAAATCCGCCAACCCGTAACGCAGCGGGGCACGTCCTAGCTCATAGCTTGCAAGGCGGAACTGATCCACGCCAATCTCTCTGGCAAAAGTTGCGCGCGAAAGCTTTGTTGATTCACGAAACACACGGAGCCGGGCGCAAATTTGCTGCTCTCGTTCTGGCATTGGATTCTTTCGTGGCATCGCTCGGCGACAGTCTGCCAGAACAGGCCGCGAAAATAAATCCTTGACGGTTTGCTGGAAGTGTGAAACCGTTGGCGTGTGGCAAGCCATAAAACCAAAAAGTCACGAGCCGCCAAAGGCACTTATATCGAGGCGGCGCGGGCGCTCGGCTGCACGTTGAGCCATCTTCGCCGGTGTGTCATCGGAGAACGTAAATCCCTTCGGTTGATGAAGTCCTTTCACGCCTGGCAACGCCAGCAGCGCACAGCCCGCCAACCCCAACCCATCTCCACTCCATGAAGCTTTTGCAGCCCAACACCGTTAATTTTTTGGCCAACGTCCACACTATCCAGTCACGCGGCGTCTCGCGCGATCAGGCGTGGAGCATCGCGGCCGGTGTGTTCCCCTGGTTGC
>JADLHS010000165.1 GCA_020848635.1 Limisphaerales bacterium | reverse complement strand
CGGTGTGAGATGTAAATCACACTAACGCCCTGTTCACTCAATTCGCAGACGAGCTGAAGAAGTCGCTCGGTCTCGGTAAGCGTGAGGCTGGACGTCGGTTCGTCCATGATGATGATGCGGGCGTTGAGCGAAAGCGCCTTGGCGATTTCCACCATCTGCTGCTGCGCGAGGGACAGTCGGTCCAACCGTGTGTGGCTGGAAATGTCGAGGCCGAGGCGCTTAAGGAACGGTTCCGTGTCGGCGTGAATCTTCTTCCGGTCAATCAGCCGGAACGGCCCAATCAATGGTTCCCGCCCGAGAAAGACGTTCGCCGCCACGTCCAGATTGTCGAGGATGTTAAGTTCCTGGTGAATGAAGGCGATGCCCAGCTTCATCGCATCGGTCACGTCGTTGATCCGGACCGGCTGACCGTCCACCAAAATCTCGCCGGCGTCGGGCTGGTAAACCCCGCCGAGGATCTTCATGAAGGTGGATTTGCCCGCGCCATTTTCGCCGCAAAGCGCAACCACTTCGCCACGCCCAACCTCAAGGTTCACGCCATCCAACGCGACCACGCCCGGAAATCGTTTGGCGATTCCGCGCATGGCAAGCAGTGGTCGGGTGGTCATGGCTTCAACGGGCGAGCGGCAAAGTTGGGTTCACTTGCCGAGTTGCTTGTTCAGCCGGGCCTTGAACTCCGCCACGTTGTCCTTCTTGATGCTCAGCGTCGGAACGATTTGTTTACCGCCCGCGAGCGCTTCCTTGTCCCCGCCGAGATGCTTGGCCATCCGGGTAATCGCTTGCTTGCCAAATTCGTACGGCTGCTGGACGACGGTGCCGAAAATCAATTCGTTTGCCACGCCGGCGAGCGTATCGTCCTCCTCGTCGAAGCAGACAATCTTCACCTGTCCGCCTTTGCCGCCGTTCTTCACCGCGTTGAGAATCGCGGGCCCGTTGTAACTCCACAAGCCGACAAGGCCCGCCACCTCCGGATATTTCACGAGCGTGTCTTCGACGTTTTTCTGGGCGCGGGCGCGGTCGGTTTCATCGGTACGCACGTCAATGATCTCCACCTTCGAGCCGGCAAGCTCCTGCTTGATGCCGGCGAAGCGTTCCTTTGCGTTCTGTGCGTCAAGCGTGCCGACAAACAGCATGATCTTGCCCCCGTTGGGCAGCGCCTCCTTGATAAGTTTGCCCGCTTCGACGCCGGCGGCGGTGTTGTCCGTGCCGATGTAACACAACCGCTTGCTGGCCGGAGCGTCGCTGTCGTGGCAGATCAACAGCGTTTGGCCGGCGACCTTGTTCAGGAAGTCGGTCTGGTTCGCAGGATCAATCGGACTGACCGCGATGCCGTCAATGCCCTTGGCCAGCAGGTCGTCGAGAATCTGTTGCTGCTCCGCCGCACCACCAGAGGAGGGACTGCGGAAATCCACATCCACGTTGCCAAGTTCCTTTACTGCGTCCGCCGTGCCCGCTCGGGCAATGGTCCAAAAGCTCGACGCGTTGTTCGACACAAATGCGAGCTTGAGCTTCTTGCCAGGCCCGCCGGAAGTGGCGCTATCGTTCTTGCCGCAGCCGGTGACGAGGAGGCCGGCGCAGATCGCGGCAAGGGTGAATCGAAGTCGATTGCATTTCATAATGGTCATGGAAGGGGTCAGGTTTAGCGAACGGAGAATTTGTAAATGATCGTGTTCTGGTAGGTCTGCCCGGGCTTCAGCACCGTCGTCGGGAAACTGGGCTGATTCGGCGAATCCGGAAAATGCTGGGGTTCAAAGCAGAAGCCGTTTCTGGCTTGATAGGTCCAGCCGCCCTTGCCGGTAATCGAGCCGTCGAGGAAATTTCCGGTGTAGAACTGAATCCCCGGTTCGGTCGTCCATACTTCCATCACCCGACCGCTCGTCGGTTCCGTGACGGTGGCCGCGTGCGTCAATTGGCCGGGCGTTGCTTGGTTCACCACCCAATTGTGGTCGTAGCCCCCACCAAGCTTGATTTGCTCATCGTCGCTGTTGATTCGGGCGCCGATCGAAGTGGGTTTGGTAAAGTCCAGCGGTGTACCTTTCACTGGCCGCAGTTCCCCGGTCGGAATCATGTTGGCATCCACCGGCGTGAACCTGTCGGCATGGATCGTGACGACATGGCCAAGCACTTCGCCTTTGCCGGCGAAGTTGAAATACGAGTGATGCGTCAGGTTGCAAACGGTGTCAGCATCGGTCGTGGCGATGAAATCCAAGCGCAGCGCATTGTCTTCGGTCAGGGTATAAGTCGCCGCAACTTTAAGATTTCCGGGAAAACCTTCCTCGCCGTCCTTGCTCGTGTAGTTCAATTCCAGCGCCGGCCCGGTTGAACTGACCAGGACTTTGGCCTTCCAAACGACCTTGTCAAAACCCATCACGCCGCCGTGCAAAGAGTTCGGTGGGTTGTTTACCGCGAGGGTGTACTCCTTGCCATTAAGGGTGAACTTCCCCTTCGCAATGCGATTGCCGTACCGCCCCACCAGACAACCGAAGTGGGGACTTTTCTCGATGTAACCGTCGAGCGTATCGTAGCCGAGCACGACGTCGCCGAACTTGCCGTGCTTGTCCGCCACCTTGAGCGACGTCACAATGCCGCCGTAGGTGCAGATTTGGGCCTCCGATCCCCGGGAATTGCGGAGGGTATAGAGTTGAACCGGCGTGCCGTCGGGCGCTTGCCCAAATGGCGCGTGCGAGATGGTCATCTTGGATTCTGCCATGGTGGCGCAGCCTATCAGGCACAGGCCCCCCAGTCCAGTCAGAGCGGCGAGGGTTGGTTGGATTTTGATTTGCATCGTTTTTGGGGTTGGGGTTCTGCTAACTCGCATCTTAACGGCACACTGGTAATATGGCAAAGGTTCATCGCTGACCGTAGGTGGCTTTCGGTCCGTGCTTGCGGAGGAAATGTTGGTCGAGCAACGCCGACGGCAGCGGCTTGAGTTTCGGATTGATGCGCAGGGTCTCGCTCGCGAGTTGGGCAACGAACTCCAGCACGCCCGCGTTGTGAACTGCCTCCACCACGTTTTTGCCCCAGGTGAACGGCCCGTGGCTGGCCACCAGCACCGCCGGATGCTGCATCGGATCGCGTTTATTGAACGTCTCGACAATGACGCGACCGGTGTTGGTTTCGTAATCGGATTTGATTTCCGCCGGCGTCAGCGGGCGCGTGCAGGGCACATCTCCGTACCAGTAATCCGCCTGCGTCGTGCCGTAGGTCGGCAACCCGCGTTGCGCCTGGGCCCAGGCCGTCGCGTAACGACTGTGCGTGTGAACAATGCCGCCGATCATCGGAAACGCACGATACAGCACCAGATGCGTGTCTGTGTCCGAACTTGGCCTGAGCTTTCCCTCGACTGCCTTGCCGGTTTTGAGCGAAACGACAACCATGTGCTTCGGCTGCATGCCGTCGTACGGAACGCCGCTGGGCTTGATCACCATCAAGCCGCGGGCGCGATCAACGCCGCTAGCATTGCCCCACGTTTCGATGACCAAGCCTTTGCAAACCAAATCCAAGTTCGCCTTGCAGACTTCAGCTCTTAACTTTTCGAGCATATTTGTTGAATGTTAAAATTGTCCTCCCGAATTAAATTCTCCAAATCCGCACCGTAATAAAGAACGCGAACAGATTGCAGATTCAAGCGCGCGGGCAAATTCATCTGTTTTGCAGCGGTCGAAAGCAAAACAGCCACCTCTCGCTCCTTTTTGCATAATGCCAATCCAAATTTGTTGTCTGGAATCTTTGCCTCAATTAGAGTCTCATAAAAATTCAAAAGGTCTGGACATATTATTTGGCAAACAGCTTTTTCAATTCTGTATCGATATGGTGACACAGTCGGAAACAGAATCACTCGCCCAGAGTCTAGCCACATCTCAACTCGTAGATGATCCCATGCGACTTCTGCATTTGCGGGGGCAGCATCCTCAAGATATTTTTCCCAAAGCTCAAAGACAGCCTGAGTATAAACGATGTTTTCCGCATATCCTGCGTAGCCGACGGTTGAACCCTTTGGATGAATTCCCCAACGCATGGAATTTAAGTTTCTTTCGATTTATTTTCTCACGCTAGTACGGATTTCAATCAGCTGCTTCATGACATCATAAAGATTTCCGCTTCCTTTCTTCGTACCGAGCGCGTCGTGGAGTTTGCGGTAGAGCCGATAGAGTTGCTTGTAGGTTGCGTGAGCTTTCGCGTTCGGCTTGAACACGCGCGACTTGAGGCCCGTCATCCGCTTCTGTGCCGTGGCGTAATCTTTGTGCGCACCGGCCACGACCGCCGCCGCGATGGCCGAACCAAGTGCGCAAGTTTGGGCCGAGCGGCTGACCTTCATCGGACGACCGGTCACATCCGCGTAGATTTGCATCACCACCGGATTTTTCTCCGCGATCCCGCCGCAATTGACAACCGACGAAATTTTCACGCCGAATTCCTCGAAGCGATTGATGATCGTCAACGCGCCGAACGCCGTCGCTTCAATGAGTGCGCGGTAGATTTCCGCCGGCGTTGTGTAGAGCGTCTGGCCGAGAAGCAATCCCGTAAGCCGCTGGTCCACAAGGATGGTACGATTGCCGTTGTTCCAGTCCAAGGCCAGCAAACCGGACTCGCCGGGCTGCAACCGGGCCGCGGCCGCCGTAAGCGCCTCATGCGTGCCAACCGCGCCGCCGGGTTGGATGTAATTCACAAACCAGTTGAAAATGTCACCCACAGCCGACTGTCCGGCTTCGAGTCCGAAGTTTCCAGGCAGGACGCTGCCATCCACGATGCCGCACAGGCCGGGCACGTCCGCCAGTTTTCTGGCCGTGGGCGAGATCGCAATGTCGCACGTGCTCGTGCCGATGATTTTGACGAGCGTTCCCGGCGCCACGCCGGACCCGACGGCGCCGAGATGGGCGTCCAGCGCACCGACCGCTACCGGAAGGCCGGCGGGCAAGCCGGTCTTCCCGGCCCACGCGGTCGTAAGCCCGCCAACGGCGCGGTCAATCGAATGGACCCGCGGCGTGAGCCGCCCGCGGAGTTGGCCGAGTCTGGGGTCCAGCTGGGAAAGGAACGCCGCGTCCGGCCAGCCACCCCAATTCGCATTCCACATCGCCTTGTGACCCGCGGCGCAAACGCCGGCAATGAATCTATCCGGATGCTCTGTGCCGGTGAGCATTGCGGGCACGTAATCGGCGAATTCAACCCACGCATGGGCAGCGTTGAAAACTTCGGGCGCGGTGCGAAGGCAATGCAGGATTTTGCTCCAAAACCACTCACTCGAATACGTGCCGCCACACTTGGCGAGAAACTGGGGACGCCGCTTTTTCGCCAGCGCGGTGATTTCGGCGGCTTCGTTGACGCCGGTGTGATCCTTCCACAGCCACGCCATTGCGGCGGGATGATTGGTGAATTTCTTCTGGAAGGCGAGCGGTTGCCCATTCGCGTCCACCGGCAAAGGCGTGCTGCCGGTTGTATCCACGCCGATGCCGATAATCTGATCGGCCCGAAAGCCCCGCACGGATTTCTTCGCGGCAGCCAGGGCGTGTTTGATCGTGATCTCCGCGCCAATCACGTAGTCGGCGGGATGCTGCCGCGCGAGGTTGGGGTCGCGTGACAGGATCACGCCCTGGCTGCCGTGGGTGTATGTCCAGGCGGCGCTGGCTACTTCCGCGCCGTTGGCGATGTTGACGATGAGGGCGCGAACGGAGTTCGTGCCGTAGTCGAGTCCGATGGTGTATTGGGTGCTCATAATTAATCAATGTCTGCTTCGGTGATCTGCCATTCGTGGACGCCCGCGGCCCAACCGGGCTGTAACTTCAACGCGAGTCGTAAAGCCGTGGTTTTCACAGGTGCGAAGCCGACCTCGCACCATTTGTCTTTGGCGACCGGATACCCGCCTTGGACCTCAACCAGCCGCCATTCTCCACGATCCAAGAATTCAATGTGCCACGCGGCGGGCACACGACACTCACCCCGTCCGGTATCGTCAAACCAAAACGCTCGTGCGCCACTCACGCTGACGGGCTTGGGCCACGAGTATTGCACCCATTCGTCCGAACCTTTGTGCGGCCACCAGTGGCAATTGGCGGCGGGTTGGTCGGAGGATTGTTTCGCCACAATGCCGTCGTTGATGCCCTGGGGATGGGAGTTGTTGCTGGCAAAGCTCATCGTTACTCGTGCCCGAGCGGCTAATCCGCCGGCACCCAACGCGGGCGGGGTGGTAGGCAGCCAGACCTTCATCGCGCCAGGAGCGCGGTTATCCCAGGCGTAATACGGAATGGCTATAACCCGCACAGGCTTCGTCTCCGCGCCCGGCTGATATAGCCTGCGATGCCAGTCCTGCTCCGGCGCGACCTCGCCAATTCCTTTCAGCACCACCACGCCGCCGAGAAGATTTGCTTCCTTTTCGGCGTTTAGCCCGGCATCCGCTGGCAAGGCGAGGGTTGCCAGCGGTTCCGTCTGATCGCACTGCTCCAGGCAATAAACAATTGGGCCGCGCTGCAGGGCGAGCAACCCGCGGTCGGCTTCCACATTCGGGTTCGCAGCGATGCGCTGCACCGGCATTGGCAGATTGAGTTCGACAAAATCGCCTGGGCGCCAGACGCGATCGAGCTCCAGATAACCCGACACCACCACTGGATTAAACTGACTCTCACCGTTGACCATGACCGTGACCCTCGCGGGCGGACCCCAACCCGGAATCCGCAGCCGCAACTTGAATTGCGTGGGCTTGGCGAGTTCAGGTTGCAAAACGACCGCGCCGTCCCAGGGATAATCCGTCATCACTTTGAGCGTCACCGATTCGCCGGCAACTTTCGCCACGGCGGAACCTTGGATATACAAGTTCACGTAAAAGGCGTCGGGGCTCGTGGCGTAGGCGTAACCCCCCAGGGATGCAAGCGTGCGGGCCACATTTGGCGGGCAGCACGCACACCCAAACCATTCCTGACGATGATGATGGCCGGCGCTTTCCAGCGGGTTCACGTAGAAAAATTTGGTGCCATTTTGCGACACGCCGGACAACACGCCGTTGTAGAGGGCGCGTTCGACAACGTCGGCGTATTTCGCATCGCCGTAGAGCAGCGCGAGACGGTGGCTCCACTGTGCGAGCGCGACCGTGGCGCAGGTTTCCTGATACGCGGTGAGGTTGGGCAGATCGTAATCCACCGTGAATCCTTCGTTATGCGGACTTGGGCCGATACCCCCGGTCAGGTACATGTTCTTCTCCGCCGCATTCCGCCAGACACGATTCAACATGCCGAGCAGCGCGGGATCTTCGGTTTCGCGCGCCACGTCGGTGGCCCCAGACATCAAATACGCCGCGCGCACGGCGTGGCCTTTGATGTTGTTGTGATCGCAGATCGGGATGTCGTCCTGCCAATAAGCACCGTCGTATTGTTCGAGGGGCGTGTGATGCTCGGCGGCGAAGTAATGCTGGCCGCGCCGCTCAACGAAGAAACGGGCCAGTTCAAAATAACGGCGCTCGCCAGTAATCCGCCAGAGCTTGACGAGGGCGAGTTCGATTTCCGGATGGCCTGGATAGCCGAGCCGCTTCGGCGCCGGGCCAAACACGGAGTCAATGTTATCGGCAAGTTTTATAGCCACGTTGAGGTAGCTGCGCTTGCCAGTGGCCTGGTAATGGGCAACGGCGCCCTCAAACAAATGCCCGGCGCAGTAGAGTTCGTGCCAGTCCCGAAGGTTGGTCCAGCGCTTCGTCGGCTCTTTGACGGTGAAATAGCTGTTGAGATAACCGTCGGGTTGCTGGGCACCGGCGAGTGTGGCAATGATTTCGTCGAGCTGTTTCTCAAGCGCCGGGTCGGGGTGAATGGCCAGCGAATAGGATGCGGCTTCCAGCGCCTTGTAAAGGTCCGAGTCCATGAAGACCGGGCCGCGATAGCCG
This sequence comes from Limisphaerales bacterium, assembly GCA_020848635.1. Classification (GTDB taxonomy): domain Bacteria; phylum Verrucomicrobiota; class Verrucomicrobiia; order Limisphaerales; family JADLHS01; genus JADLHS01. Next base: position 6,182 of record JADLHS010000165.1, on the reverse strand, counting down.
TTCGTCGCTCCTTGGGCGGCGAGCCGTAGGTCTTCAAGGTTGCCGGCCTTCTCCAAATTCTCGAGGTTGACCGGAAGCGAAGCGACGCGATTCGTTTCCTGCCGTGGCAGCCAGAAGGCGTCGGCGATCTTTACGTCCGTGAATGGCACGGGGCGAAGTTTAGCCAGCGCGGGGGCCGCCGGACTGGAAGTCAAGGTTGCAGCCACAACCAAAACACCGAATGGAACGATGGCGCGCATGCTATTTTTCAGCCTTGACCCGCAGGACCGTCAACGAGTTGGCCGGGAAGGCATGTTGAAAGGTTGGACCCGGTAAGTCGAGCGTCTGGGTAATTGGCGCAACGTTCGTCGGTTCATCCAGTGAATTTTCGGCCTTGGCACTGTCGGAGGTCAGCACGATGGCTTGCGCCGAACCGGACAGTTTGCCGGCACCTTTCAAATTGATCTCCGTAACCGTGGCCACCGCGGCGGCGTTAACCACCTTCACGATGATTTCACCCCTTTGGGTGTCGCGGGTGGCGCTGGCAAACAGTCCCGGCGTAGTTCTGCGGATTTGCTTCACATCGTGGATGAGTTGACCGTCGAGCGAACATTTGATGCTCATGCCTTGGACTTCCACCTTGATGGCATACCAACGACCCGTCTCGATGCGGCCGGATTTCTGATCCAGGGTCTCCTCTAGTTCGAGGCCGTGCTTCGTATTCTCCCAGCCACCGAGATTCCACCAGACGCGATCTTCATCGTCGCCGATGTGAAAGAGGATGAGGAAACCCTCGTGGCCGGCGAGCTTGCGGGCCTTGAGTTCCAGGGTGTAGTCGGTCCAGGCCATGTCGCCGGCAAGGGCGCGAATGAATTCCTTCTGCGCGGTTTGCTGCATCGCTCCGTCCTTCACGGACCAAGTGCCCCCGCCGAGCTTCTTCCAGCCGTTGGCATTCTGACTAAAATCGGATGCGAGCAAAACCTTGCCATCCGGCGCGGTAACGCGAATGTCCTTGAATTCCGCAGACGTATTCCAAGTGCCAATGCCAATACAGCCGGCGCTGAGCGGCGCCAACTCGGGTTCGGCCTCGACGGCCGTGGGCAAGACCACGTCGCCGCAGTACTCGCTGAACAGCTTCTGCACATAGTAACTCGGAATGCCGAACCAGCGGGAGCTGTCGAAGTTGATGAGGTTGATGGGCCATCGCTGATGGTTGGCATTGCAGAAAAGCGGCGCATAGGCAGCCATGACCACCACATCGGAGTTGCGTTCCATGCCGGTCATGAAGGCCGCCTCGCCAATGGCGCCGCGCAAGTTGCCCCGGCCCGTGCTGCGGGTGACGGCGTATTCGCCGACGAAAACCTTTGGCCCGTTGCGATCATAGCTGTCGTAACGATGCGCCTGCTGCAGGAAGAACTCGGGGACGTTGTAGTAATGCTCGTCGACAATCTCGGGCATGGGGTCTTTCGGATAACTGCCCTGCCAGTGGTTCGCAATGAGGTGGACTTCCGGGTATCTGGCCTTGATGGCATTGACGAACAATGGCCAGCGCTCGCGATAAGCCGCCCCACCGTTCTCGTTGCCAATCTCCATGTATTTCAAATGGAACGGCGCCGGGTGGCCGTTTCGGGCGCGCAGCCCGCCCCAGACGGTGTTCGTCGCACCGTTGGCGTATTCGATTGCATCCAGCGCGTCCTGCACCCATTGAGCCATCAAATCCATCGGCACGTTTTCCTTGTGCGACATGCCGCAGTTGATGTCGAAGAGCGGCGTGGCCCCGAGGTCTTCACACAACTGGAGGTATTCGTGATAGCCAAGCCCGTGAGTGGCGTAGTATTGCCAGATATTGTACAGCGGCATGCGCAGGTCCACGGCGCCAATGGTCTTCTTCCAGTCGTACATCTTGTCCATCGTATCGCCTTCGACCCAGCAGCCGCCGGGGAAGCGCAGGAATGCCGGATGGAGCGCGGCAATGGCATCAGCGAGGTCAGGCCGCAGGCCGTGATCCTTCCAGGTTTTGTTCGGGGTTAACGAAACCATATCGAGGTACAGCGTACCCTGGCCGCGGAGATAAATTTGCAGCTTCGCCTTGGAATCGCCGCTGGCGGCGGTGAACTCAAGGGTATGATATTTCCAATCGCCGGTGATGCCGGTGATTTCGCCGCCGGCCAGTTCCTTGCCCGCGGCCAGAACCTTCACGCCGATCGGTCCGCTGAAACCGTCCGCCGCACGCGCGGCCAGCTTCAGGGTGTAGCAGTCGCCCTGAACGATGTTCATACCCCAGTAACCTTCGTTGATCAGGTGGGCGTCACCGCTGAGTTTGAGGCGCAGGCTGCGGCGGTTCAGCGGATTTAACGGCTTGCTCGTGTCCGTCGCCATCTCCGTCCTGCCCTCCGGTGCGTTGATGAGCTTCCAACTCTCGGGCTGTTCGGAGTCCTCGAAGGAGCGATTGCGGACCAACTCGGGGTAAATGCCGCCGTCAGCGGAGAGGTTGATATCTTCGAAGAAAATGCCCCACAACGTCGCCGAGACCGGGTGGCCAGGCCGATCAACCTGAACGGTGATTTTGGCGGGGGCCGCGAACGCAGCGGACGCGGTTGCGCCAAGGAGGAGCGTGACAAGGAATCTAAGGTTCATTGGTCGTTGATCCCGTTTATTATCCACCCAGCCCGACCGGACTTCCAGCCCGGCCCCGCAGTTTAGCTTCGGTTCAGGCCCCAAAGCCCTGTCTCAATCCGTAAGCCGCTTCATTCCAGCTTAGCTCTTGCTTGAGCTGGCGGATTTTCGTGTCGGCGTCAATGACCACGAGTTCGAGGCCCGCCATTGCAGCAAAATCTTCTATCATTTCCGTTGTCACCGCCTGGCTGAAGCCGGTGTGGTGTGCGCCGCCCGCATACAGCCACGCCGCCGCGCCGATCGGCAAATTGGGCTTGGGAATCCATACCGCCCGCGCCACGGGAAGTTTGGGCAACGGCTGTTCCGGCGGCACGACCTCCACTTCGTTCACCAGCATGCGGTAACGATTCCCCATGTGAACCAGCGATGCATTGATGGCCGGACCGGACGGCGTGTCAAACACGAGCCGCACCGGCTCTGCTTTGCCACCGATGCCCAGCGGATGCACTTCCACGGATGGCTTGGCCTTCGCAAGGCTCGGACAAATCTCCAGCATGTGCGATCCGAGGACGACCGGGCGCTTCGGGTTCAGATGATAGGTATAATCCTCCATGAACGAAGTGCCGCCATTGAGTCCGGCCGCCATGACTTTCAGGGCGCGAACCAATGCACAAGTCTTCCAGTCACCTTCGGCCCCGAAACCATATCCGGCGGCCATTAAACGCTGCGAGGCAATCCCGGGCAATTGCACCAGCCCGTGCAAATCATCAAACGTGTCGGTGAAACCCTTAAAGCCGCCGGCCTGCAGGAAAGAACGCAGCCCAACCTCAATGCGCGCGGCTTCCCGCAATGATTTCCGCATCGCACCCTTCTTGCGGAGTTCGGGCGCGAGGGTGTATTCGGCTTCGTACGCGGCGACCGCACCATCAATCTCCCGGTCCGACGCGGCCTTGACGCGCTGCACCAGATCACCCACCCCAAAACCGTTGACAGAATAGCCGAACTGAATCTGCGCGGAGACCTTGTCGCCTTCGGTCACCGCCACTTCGCGCATGTTGTCGCCAAAGCGGGCGAACTTTGCGCCCTGCCAATCGTGCCACGCCGCCGCCGCGCGGCTCCATGCGCCCAATTGCGCCTGCACGGCTGGAGCCTGCCAGTAACCGACGACCACCTTCCGGTTCAACCGCAGCCGGCTCATGATGAAGCCGTGTTCCCGGTCGCCATGCGCGGCCTGGTTCAGGTTCATGAAATCCATGTCAATCGTGGCCCACGGCAGGTCGCGATTGAACTGGGTGTGCAAATGCGCGATGGGCTTGCGCAGTTGCTTTAGCCCGTTGATCCACATCTTCGCCGGCGAAAACGTGTGGCACCAAGTGATGAGCCCGATGCAGTTCGGTGCGTTGTTGGCGGCCTGGCAAACTGCGGTGATGGCATCCGGAGTGACGAGGACGGGCTTGAACAAGACTCTGACGGGAATCGCAGTTGCCGCATCGAGCGTCCCGGCGATGGTCTGCGAATGTTGCGCGACGGCTTTGAGGATTTCGTCACCGTAAAGTTGCTGGCTGCCGGTGACAAACCAAACTTCGAACCGCGTAAGATCGATCTTCACAAGTAATAGGTTCAGCGGTGGCGAGTCCGCGTCATTCCCCGCGCGCCGTCGTGTTGAATCTCAAACCAATGATCAAAAACAATTGCGAGCCGCGGACTTTCCACCCAAACCTGATTGGTCTGCCTGGCGTGAAACAGCCATTCAGATGAATTCGTTAATCAGGTTCTCCAAGAACTCCTGACGCCCACTGACGTTCGGCGCCACCTCACCCTGTTTGAGCATGTGAGTTTCGAGTTCCTTGAGAGTGGTGCGGCCCTTCTCAATTTTTGCGCCCATGCCGGTGTCCCACGAGGCGTAGCGCTGCTTCACAAACTGCGCGAGACGGCCATCCTTGCGAATCGCCGCGGCGATTTTCAATCCGCGCGCAAAGGCGTCCATGCCGCCAATGTGCGCGTGAAACAAATCCACCGGCTCGAAGCTTTCGCGGCGGACCTTCGCATCAAAATTCACGCCGCCGGTGGTCAAACCGCCGTACTTCAAGATGGCGAGCATCGTGTGGGTTGTCAGATAAATGCTCGTGGGAAACTGGTCGGTATCCCAACCGAGCAGTTCGTCGCCCGTATTGGCGTCAATGGAACCGAGCGCGCCCGCCGCCCCCGCCACCTCGAGCTCATGCTGCATTGTGTGCCCGGCCAGCGTGGCGTGGTTCGTCTCGAGGTTGAGCTTAAAATGCGGGAGCAAATCGTATTCACGCAAAAAGTTCAGGCACGCTGCGGCATCAGAATCGTACTGATGCTTTGTCGGCTCCTTTGGCTTGGGCTCGATATAGAACTGACCTTTGAAGCCAATCTGCTTTTTGTAGTCCACAGCCATGTGCAGAAGCTTGGCAAGGTGATCCAACTCCCGCTTCATGTCCGTGTTCAGGAGCGTCATGTAGCCTTCGCGCCCGCCCCAGAAGGTGTAGCCCGCGCCGCCAAGATCGTGTGTCACCTCCAGCGCCTTCTTGATCTGCGCGGCGGCATAGGCGAACACATCGGCATTGCAACTCGTGCCGGCCCCGTGCACAAAACGCGGATTGGAAAATAAATTGGCCGTGCCCCAGAGCAATTTGATCCCGGTGCGCTTCTGCTCCACCTTGAGCACCTTGGCCACCGCGTCGAAATTCTTGTTGGTTTCGCGAAGATTTTTACCTTCCGGGGCTACGTCGCGGTCGTGCCAGCAGTAGAACGGGGCATCCAGTTTCTCGATAAACTCGAACGCGACGCGAGCCCGTTTTTGGGCGTTGGCAACGGAATTGGAGCCATCGTCCCAAGGGCGCACGGCTGTGCCCGGACCGAACGGGTCCGAACCCATGCCCCGGAAGGTGTGCCAGTAAACCACGGCGAAGCGCAAATGGTCGCGCATGGTTTTACCTTCGACGATTTCGTGGGGATTGTAGTGTTTGAACGCGAGCGGGTTGCGGGACTCTTTGCCTTCGTAGGCAATTTTGGAGATGGTGGGAAAGGCCGGTTGCATAGATCAATAATTGGGCGTGGGGCATTTCCGCGAACCAAGCAGCAACGCCGCCGGCAACGCATGCCGGAATCGCGACTTGCTGGATGTGACGCGGTTCATGTTCGGTGCAATCGTTCGTTTGGATCACCGGTCTCGGAAGCACCGCGGAAGTGCCGAGGCGAAACCAAGCCCCGCCGCGTCATCCAACCGCCAGATTGCCGGGGTATCTTGGAGGGAAAAGTTTTCGTTGGCAACCCTCTCTAACGAAAAGCACGCACGCGACCTCAATCTGTTATTGCGCCGGGAAAATCTTTCTGCCAAAAATAGCGGCGTCGGGCATGGTGGATGGGGTCGTAGCTCAGTTGGTAGAGCGTCTCGTTCGCAATGAGAAGGTCGCAGGTTCGATTCCTGTCGGCTCCACCAGCCTTCGTTCTCCGTTGCGCGCCTCCGCCAGGAAACGACGTTGAATCATAAATGAAATCCCCCGCCTTCTGGAAGCAAGCCCTCATCGTCTTCCTGGCCACGCTGATCGGCTACGCGGTCG
>JADLHS010000164.1 GCA_020848635.1 Limisphaerales bacterium | reverse complement strand
GCCGCTTGCTCGAACGCAAGGAGGTGGATGCCATCATTACGGCGACGCCGGAACATTGGCGACTGTTGATCTGTGTCGAGTCCTGTCAGGCGGGCAAGGACGTTTACGCCGAGAAGCCGCTGACCCTGACCATTCGCGAGGGGCGACTGATGGTTCAGGCGGCGCGAAAATACAAACGGGTGTTTCAAGTTGGCAGCCAGCAGCGTTCGATGTGGCAGAACCATGCCGGTTGCGAACTCATCCGCACCGGCGGGCTCGGCAAAATCACCAAGGTCATTGCGCATAATTACCCAAGCCCGTGGAACTGCCGGCTGCCGGCACAGCCGATTCCCGCCGGACTCGATTGGGACATGTGGTGCGGCCCGGTTGAGCCGGTGCCATATCATCAGGACCTCTACCTGCCGCGTGCCAATCCCGGCTGGCTTTCGTTCCGGCCTTACTCCGGCGGCGAAATGACCGGGTGGGGTGCGCACGGATTCGATCAGGTGCAATGGGCGCTCGGCATGGACGAGAGCGGACCGGTGGAGGTATGGACCGAAGGGCCGAAGTTTGATCCGCCCACTTATGACCAGCCGGAAAGCAAGGAGCGCGGGGACAAGCGCTGCAGCGCGGCGAAGGTTTTTTTCCGCTACGCGAATGGGGTTGTCATGGAACCTGGCAATCCCAACATGGGCGGCGCCATTTTCATTGGCGAGAAAGGGAAGGTGACCATCAACCGCGGGATATGCGAATCCGATCCGGACGAACTTGCCATCGAGGCGCTGCGCAAACGCCCGGCGGGCTTCAACGACGATCATATGAAGAACTGGCTTGATTGCATTAAATCGCGGGCGAAGCCGGTGGCGGATGTCGAGACGGGTCATCGCTCGGCGACGGTCTGTCACCTCGGCAACATTGCGCGCTGGACAGGCCGCAAATTGAATTGGGACCCGGTCACCGAGCAGTTTGCGGATGACAAAGTCGCCAACCAATTCCTCGACCGCGAGCGGCGCAAGCCGTGGGTGGCGCCAGAAAAAGTCTAAGTCACGTCACGATGAAGCGATTTTGCCACGGTGCGCTGACCTTCGCGCCTTTCCTCGCCGCCACCACCTGCATCAGCCTGGCGCAACCGGCCATTGAATTCCGGGCGGACGAAGCGCGCGGACAGATGCAAATCCGGATCGGCGGCCAGGAGGCGCTCGTTTATGTCTTCGGCAAGGATGTGGACCTGCCCCACTTTTATCCGGTGCGCAGCCCGTCCGGAAAGTCCATGACCGTCGAGCAGACCGAGCCGTATCCCCATCACCGCTCGTTCTGGTTTGCGGATACCGTGCAACTCGAGGGCCAACGGCAAGCATCGTTTTACAACGCCCTCTATAGCGGCGCGGACGACAAGAAGAATCCCAAGCCGCCGTTTCGGGATCATATCCGGCAGGTTGCCTTCGCCCACCAAATTAGCGGCAATGGCAAAGCCGAACTTGACGCGAAGCTGCTTTGGGAGATGGACGACGGTAAGACGGTCGTGCTTGACGAAGCGCGCCACATCCGCATTGTGGCGCTTGGCGGTGGGGAGTACTTCCTCGATCTGCAATTCAAGCTGGCTGCGACGTATGGCGATGTGAAGTTCTGTAGCGACGCGGTGCATTACGCCTGGCCGTTCATCCGACTCAACAACGACTTCAACACCACCAGCGGCGGCGTGCTGGTAAATTCCGAAGGTCAGACCGGCCAGACCAACACGAACATGAAGCTGGCGCGGTGGGTGGACTTCTCACGCGCAGGAGCGAAGGACGCGGAAGGGTTGGCCATGTTCAGTCACCCGGCCAACGAACATCCGCACGCGTGGCTCACACGCGACTACGGCTGCCTCGGCCCGCGCCGGGCGGAGGCCAAAAGCGGCAAGCCGTTTACGCTAGAGAAGGGCGAAAGCCTCGAGACGCGGGTTGGCATCCTGGTTCATCAGGGCGACGTGAAGTCCGGTCGTGTCGCGGAGCGCTACGAGGCGTACGTCGGCGGCAAGCTCTGACCACTGCCGTTGAACGAATACGGTTGAGGTTTGCGGCACTTCACCTGTGCGGCCCATTGGGTGTTGATTTCCCGACCTACGGTCCGGTGGGCGAGTATTGAAGTGTGGTGTATTGGTGAATCCTGCCAGCTTGGTTTCCATTTTTGAGTCTTGTTTTGAGGAGGCTGGCGAATAAGGATTGGCACATGGCCAAATCACTGCTGGCAGCTTCCCGGTTCGGGTCCAAACTCACCAACTCTTTGTGCGTCATCCTCCGCGGGCTTTGTTTCCTCGCCGCCGCCAGTGAGATCACCCGCGGCGAGACTCCGGGCGCGCAAGCGGCTACCGCCCTGCCGACCGTGAGCCTTGCCGTCTCCCCGCTCGTTCCCAGAGGCACGGGCGGTGGATCCAACGGGCTGCTCGTCGTCCTGGACTCCGCCGGGCTCACCAATGTGACCCTGCGTCTGGCCTCCCCGGCGTGGCAAGACCCCGTGACCAAAACCCTCGCTTCGATCGCACCCGGAAAGCAGACGGTGGACTTGGAAGTTCCGCTCCTGACGGCGGCCACGCCAGTCACGGTTCGCATCGCGACATCCGCCGCGCAGTGGAATTTCGGCCCGTTCACGCTCCAGCCGCCGCGCAAGTGGACGGTTTATCTCACCCAGCACACGCACACGGATATCGGCTACACGCGGCCGCAAACCGAGATTCTCCCGGAGCACCTCCGTTACATTGACTACGCGCTGGATTATTGCGACCTCACCGACAGCTATCCCGACGACGCCCGCTTTCGCTGGACGTGCGAAACCTCTTGGGCCGTGCGCGAGTACCTCAAGGGGCGGCCGGCCAAACAGATCGAGCGCCTCAAGCAACGCGTCGCGGAAGGGCGCATTGAAATCTGCGGCCTGATGTTGAACATGTCGGAAATTGCCACGGAAAGTTCGCTGGCGGCCTTGCTGCGGCCGCTGCGGGAGATGAAGGACGACTACGGTTTCAGCGTTCACACCGCCATGCAGAACGACGTCAACGGCGCCGGCTGGTGCCTGCCGGATTATTTCAGCGACATCGGCATTCGGTACCTGACGATGGGCATCAACAAGACCCGCTCGATCCTGCCGTTCGACAGGCCAACGACGTTTTGGTGGGAATCGCCGTCCGGCAAACGCGTGCTCGCCTACCGCGCGGACCATTACCATCTCGGCAACATGTGGAAGATCCACGAGGGCAATCTCGACAAGTTCAAGCCCTACCTCGACAAGTATCTGGTCTCGCTGGAACAACGCAATTATCTGTTCGATCGCATCAGCGTGCAATTTTCCGGCTACCACACGGACAATTCGCCGCCCGCCGTCATCGAGTGCGACCTCGTGAAGGCGTGGAACGAGAAATTCGCGTGGCCGAAGCTGCGGCTCTCCACGTCGCAGGAGTTTCTGGCGTATGTGGAGAAGGAGCACGGCGCTGAACTGCCGGTCCATCGTCAGGCGTGGCCGGATTGGTGGACGGATGGCTTCGGCTCCGCGGCCCGCGAAACCGCCGCCTCGCGCGAAACCGAGACCGCCATGCAAGTGAACCAAGGCTTGCTGGCCATGGCGTCCATTCTCGGCGCGCAAGTCAGCTCCAATACGATGCAGCGCGCTGCGACCATCCAGGATAATCTCCTGTTTTACCAGGAGCACACTTACGGGGCCGCGGAGAGCATTACGGATGCGCTGGCGGAAAACACCCAGGTGCAATGGGGCGAGAAAGCTTCCTACGCCTGGACGGCGGTGATGAACTCGGCCCAACTGCGCGAGGAAGCGTTTGGTTTGTTGCAGGATTTCCTGCCGCGCGCCGACGTGCCCACACTGGCGGTTTGCAACACGCTAAGTTGGCCGCGGTCCGGATTGGTGCGGGTCTTCATTGATCATGAAATGCTGCCGCCCGACCGCGCGTTCCGCATCCTCGACGGCGCGCAACCCGTGGCCGCGCAGGCGATGGAGCGTCGTTCCGAAGGCACGTACTGGGCGCTGTGGGTCCGTGACGTGCCCCCGCTGGGTTATAAGATTCTGCGGATTGAAACCAGCGATCAGCCGCGGGGGAAGGAATCGGCCGGCCCGGATTCGCTCACGCTGGAAAATGAGTTCTACGAGCTCGCGCTCGATGCCGACAAAGGCGCGATCAAAAGTCTGGTGGACAAGGAAACCGGCCAGGAACTGGTGGATCAGACCGCCGCGTGGGGTTTGGGCCAGTGCATTTACGAAACGACGCCGAATCGCCGCGACCTAAAGCCGGAAGGGTTCAAACGCACTTCGGTTCGCGACGTTTCCGTGAAGTCTGGCGCGAGTGGACCGATTTGGCAGAGTCTCCTGATCACCGCCGGGATGGATGGCTGCGCCACCAACAACGGCGTGCGCGTGGAGATTCGTTTGTATGACACGGAAAAGCGCATCGAGTTGCGCTTCGCCATCCGCAAGCTGCCAATTCCCTCGCCCGAGGCGGTGTACGTCGCGCTCCCCTTTCAGGTGCCGAACAGCAAGATGCTTTACGAGGCCCAGGGCGGCTGCGTCACGCCCGGAGACGACCAGATCCCCGGCTCGTCGTCCGACTGGCAGACGCTGCAAAGTTTCATCGCGATCCGCGGCGCCGACGGCCAGATCGTCACCGGCAGCGAGCAAGCGCCGCTCGTGCAACTGGGAGATTTCAATCTCGGCAAATGGCAGGCGGTGACGCGCGTCGAGAAGCCGCATATTTATTCGTGGGTGATGAACAATTACTGGTTCACCAACTTCCGCACCGAGCAGGAAGGCGAGTTCAAATTCCACTATTACCTGACCTCGGCCAAGGACACGAGCCGCACCTTTGCCACGCGGTTCGGTTGGGGCAGCCGCGTTCCGCTGGCCACGCGCGTGTTGCCGCCCGTGAAAACTGTTGCGTTGCGCGGACCGCAAATACTCTCGGCGCTGGCGCTCACCCCGTCGAATCTTCTGATCCTCGAAACCCGTCCCGCGCACAACGGTGATGGTATCATTCTGCAATTACGGGAAGTGGAGGGCAATCCCGTCACGATCACGGAAGCGGAAGTGCATACGGCGACCGGGCTTCAAGGCGCTGACGAAGTCAATGTGCTGGAGGCAACCCTGCAACCCGACATCGAATCGCTTTCATTCAAGCCATACGAAGTGAAGTTTTTGCGGCTGCGGTTTCGGTGAGGCGCATGCCCGCCGACCACGACTGGTTCGGACGGAATCGTAATCCGCACGGTGGCGTCTGTCGTGTGGATTCCGGGCAGTTAGCCGGCAATCTCCGCACTGACACGCGCCGGCAAACACCGGATTTCTTGCGACTGGCCCGGGTTGGCCAGCGAAGGCTCAATACTCCCGCGTTTTTTTGATTCCGGGTTCAGGCACGGGATATTTGCCGTTGGCATCGGCCCGCAACGGCGCTGGGGAATCCATCGAGAGCTTGTCCACGCCGGGAGCGAATTCGTGCTCGCAATCGAGCATATCCTCATAGGTGACGATCTGGCCGGTGTGAGCAGCCATGCGGCCCATGGACGTCACCAGGCTGGCGATGGCGCCGCGTTTGGCTTCATTGTAGGGTTGGTCCTGCCGGATGGCCGTGACGAGGTCATCCCATTCCAACTGGTAAGGGTCCGGCTCCGCTTGATTCGGCTGGGAGAACGACCAGGCGACATTGGCACTCCGATAATCGCGCAGGTTGGGGTTCTGGTCCTTGAAAATGCGAACGCGGCCGGGGGTGTGGACGTTGGTGGAAATGATGGCCGAACCCTTGGTGCCATGGGCATAACTGGCGAACTCGTCATAGCAACCCTGTTCGCTGCGTCCGATGAAGAAGAACTTCATGCCGTCGGCAAACGTGTATTCGACCGAATAGTTGTCGAAGTTCTGGTCCAGGCTGTTGCCGCGATAATGGCGGCCGCCGGTGGCATGGGCCTTGACCGGCCAGGCATCCTTCATCCAACAGCACTCGTCAATCTGGTGGATGTTGTAGTCGCTGAACAGGCCACCGCTGGCCCAAAGGAAACCGTGGAAGCGCTGCACTTGATAGAGCAGTTCTGTCTGGTTGTCGGGTTTGGGGCCGGCGTTGCCAGCCGGACCACCCATGCGATAGGCCCGCAACAATGTGAGTTCGCCAATCTCGCCCTGTTTGATGCGCTGATGCAGTTCCTTCCGTCCTTTGCAGTGCCGAACCATCAGGCCGACCCCCACCTTGAGATTCTTTTTCTCCGATGCCTCCGCCAGCGTCAGCAGCTTGCGCGTGGTCGGGCCATCCACCGTGACGGGTTTTTCCATGAACACGTTCAAACCCCTCTGAATGGCGTATGCGAAATGGACCCAGCGGAAGGCCGGCGGCGTGGCGAAGATCGCAATGTCACCGGGTTTCAGGCAATCCATCGCCTGTTTGTAGCCGTCGAAGCCTAGGAACCTTCGTTCGCGCGGCACATCCACCTGGGCGGCGTGATCCTTGGAAAGATTCTCGTAGCTCTTGTTGAGTTTGGTCTCGAACACGTCAGCCATGGCCACCAGTTTGATCGGGCCGGACTTGGTGGAGAGCGCTTGGGCGGCCGCGCCCGTGCCGCGTCCGCCGCAGCCAATCAGCGCAACTTGAATCATGTCGCTGCCCGCGGCGTGGACGTAGGGGAGGGCGGTGCCGGTCAGGGCGGTGATCGCCGCGAGCTGGCTGGTGTGCTTTAGAAACTCGCGACGGGTGGTTTTGGGGTTCATGGTTTTGTTCATAGATTTAAGTTTCGCGTGGCTGGCTCCGGTGCTCCAG
>JADLHS010000163.1 GCA_020848635.1 Limisphaerales bacterium | reverse complement strand
TGGCTGACTGTTTCCGCTTCCGCAATCGCATCGGCGTCAACATCGCCGTCGAGGCGCTGCGCGATGCGTGGCGGGACAAAAAGGCCACTTCCGAGGAACTCTGGCATCACGCCAAGGTCTGCCGGGTGCTGAACGTCATGCGTCCCTATTTCGACAGTCTCGCATGAAAAATCTTGCCGCTTCAATTCATGCCCGTCTGGCCCAACGCCGCGCGAAAACCGGCGAGGATTTCAACGTGCTGCTGGTGCGTTTCACGCTGGAGCGCCTGCTTTACCGCTTGTCCCGTTCCCAACATCGCGAACAGTTCATCTTGAAAGGGGCGATGCTCTTCGCGCTCTGGGAACCGGCGCTGCACCGCGTCACGCGGGATTTGGATCTGCTCGGCTTCGGGCATCCGACCCCGGAACGATTGGCGGACATTTTCAGGGAATGGTGTCGCTTGGAAGTCGAAGCCGATGGCGTTGATTTCGATGCGCGCTCGGTGGTGTGCGAGGACATTCGGGCCCAGGATGAATATGCCGGCCTCCGGGTGAAACTGCGGGCGACCCTTGGCAAGGCCGTGGTGCCGTTGCAGGTGGATGTTGGTTTTGGCGACGCGCTGCCCGTGGCGCCGGAGGAAATCACCTTTCCCGTCCTGCTGGGCATGGCCGCACCCAAGTTGCGGGCGTATGCGCGCGAAACCGTTGTCGCCGAGAAGCTGGAGGCGATTGTGAAGCTCGGAATGTTGAACTCGCGTTTCAAAGATTATTTCGACCTGCACTTTCTCGCGCAAAAATTCCCCTTTGAAGGCGCGTTGCTTGCCAAGTCCATCGCGGGGACATTTGCCCGCCGTGGCACTGCGTTTCCAGAAGGGCTGCCAGCCGGTCTGACGCCCATGTTCGCAACGGACCCGGCGAAAATGCGCGGCTGGCAGGCGTTTTGGAAAAAGGCCGGCCTCAAGGATGAGCCGCCGGCACTTGCTTCCGTCGTTCAATTATTGGTTGGCTTTTTGGAGCGGCCGCTGGAATCGGCGGTAAACGGGAAGCCGCTCCCCGCAACGTGGAAAAGAAATCGCTGGTACCAAAACTGATCGCAACCCACCCCATCTATGCAACACCCGGTTTTCTATCTGGCACGTGTGACGAAGTTCTTGGACCGTTTGATTCAAGAACAGGGTGACTATTTGTTTGCCGGTTTCGTGGTCGTCTGCGCGGTGGTGCTCGTGTGGATGTTCACCCGTCGCCGCAAACATGCGGACCATGAAATCTCGGTGGTGATCCTGCCGCTTGGTCTGCCACCGAAGCGAGCGATCGAGCGCGAGCATTGGCTCTTCCGGGACGGCCACGATTTCTGCCACGGAAGTTCGCTTGATGATGAATTCCGCAGCGATTGACTTCCGAGTCGCTTCCGGGCGCCTCGCACCGAGGCGGAAACTTCCACGCGAAGACCTGCGACCTTCCAACAACCATTTCAGCCTGCGGATTGTTTTCCCGCCAGCTTCTCAGACGCAAGTTCGGTGTCCTCCGACCACAGCCGCGGTTCGCCATCGAACACGGCTTCCACGACCTCGCGGGTGTCGCCGCTCCAGGGCGTGGTTTGGCCGGCTTTGATTTTCACCTTCACCGGCAGCCATAGAACTTTTGAGTGCTTCCCCTTGGACCAAGGCAGCTCGGCACTGATTTCTTTGACCATCGTTGTCACTCCGTAGGTGGCTGGCCCGGTCAGTCCGGATACGACCAACCACACGTTGCCCGCCGCCCGGCGCTGGGCGGCAATAATGCCGTACATGGTCCAAGCCTTGCCTTCCGCCGGAACCACATGCGGCTTGCCTTCGAGCAGAAAGGCGGCGGTTTGGTTGCGCTTCACGCGGGTCGCCAGCGCAGCGTGTTCTACATGTAGCTCGCGCCAGGTCAGCGCAAAGGAGCTGCAAAAGTGCTGAATCGACTTGGGCAGCCAGACGAAGAAAAACGGCACCTGTCTGCCGGATCGAAAGCGTGGCCCCTTAAACTGCTCCACCCCGAACATGCGCGCAAGCATCACCTCGCTGCTCAGGGACGCGAGCGGTGAACCGATGGAAATGACCGAGGCCTGATCCTCTTCCAGGATGCGGTGCCAGCGTTCGCGGTGGATTGCGGCCGGGTCGATGGGCGTTCGCCACAGCACGGGCTCAATATCAAACTCACGGTGGACATCGAGCCGGGAGGCCTGGGTCAACAACTCGGCCTGCGATTTGGTATCCCAGAGACTAATATCGTTGCGCCGTTCTTCCGGCCGGGGTCTGGCGCCCAGCATGAACACCACCCGCTGCGCATCCATCAAGGGCTCCAAAACCCCCTGGGTCTCCAAAATGGGCAACTGCTGCAATCCCAACCCGCGCGGCCGATAATAGGTGTTGAAGGCAATCAGACCATTCAACGTCAATCCGATTTTCCCCGGATTGTCCCGGATGTTGGCCAGCATGCGGCGGTTGACGTAACAATTGGTCCCGGCTTCCCGATTGGCCTCATTGATGAGGGCCGTCAGGCGATTCAACTTAATACCATCTTTTCCGGTTTCACTTGCGATCAACCGGCTCAGGCGTAATGCGGGTTTTGTCGGCATGACGCCAATCTATCCCAGCGCCTCCTACTTTTGAAGGGTCATTCAAGGGACAGATTGTGGCCGTTTCCGCCCGCCGAACATGACGCCGAACTGGTCCTCCCCGCGTCACGCCGCCCGCCGGATCGTGGCCGCAAACATCGGTTGGCAGTGTGAGACCGAACTTCAATATTGGACGCGAACTAAAAGCCATTCCAAATATGAAAACCGAGACCTCGTTAAGCGTTTTCAGTTATGACCACCCAGCCGGTCATTTCCGGGCGGTTGGTCGCAGGTTTGACGTGGGCGTCCGCATTGTCGCTGCCGCACGGCTTACACGATTGCCGCCATTTCTAAGATCTTCCCGCCCCGCATTCAATCTTGTGTGCCAGGCACACCCGGCGGAGGACCCATAAGCCTATAACAGAGAAAAACGATTATGCGACGCGACGCCAATCTCATCGGACGCAATGTGGCCCGACTTCGGTATCAACGAAAACTGACCCAAAATATGTTGGTAGCGAAGGTCGAGGTCCTCAACTTCTTCGGCATCACCCGCGATGTGCTCAGCAATATCGAATTGCAGAAGTATGTGGCCACGGACAAACACGTCTTCTTCCTCGCCAAGGCATTGAAAGTGGAAATCGCCGAACTCTTTCGATCGTGAACCGCAATGCGACCGGACTACCCAAAGAAAAACATGGCCCCCCGGCGAAACCATGTAGCATTAAACCAGCAGCTGGACCTGTTCTCAACGCGAAGGCCAATCCATGACCCCACTGACACAATACGGCCGGATG
>JADLHS010000162.1 GCA_020848635.1 Limisphaerales bacterium | reverse complement strand
GCGACCGCACCTGCTTTGGCGTAAAGCCCAAGGCGAGCAGCGTGCCAATCTCCGGCGCGCGCTGTTCGAGCCCAAGCGAGAATAACAACGCCATCAGCAGCAGTGCCGCTCCGATCACGAAGAAGCTGAAGCCCAGAAACAGCCCCCCGAAATCCTGCGATTCCGCCGCCGCCTTCAGCGCCTGCTCCCGCACCGGCTCGAAACGCAGCCCGAGTTCCTCCGGTCTGAGATGGGCGAGGATTTTCTTCTCCAACGCGGCGCGATAGTTTTCAACGAAGTTTGTTTGACGCTCGCCCTCACCCTGGCCCAATGGCTTCCCAAGCCCGCCACTATTTGGTTGCCCCATAGGAGACGTTCGCTCCGCGAACTGTGGTCCCCCGGAGAGCGGGGACAGCCGTTGGTCGTCTTTTGGTTTCTCCAAGCCCGTTGAACTGTCGGCGGTCTTTGGTTCGCCCTGCGACTGAGAAAGATTCTCCCTCTCCCCGGGGGAGAGGGTCGGGGTGAGGGCGAACGCTGCATTCGTCGGAATCGGAAAACGGATCGCCGTCAGATTCCCGAACCGGTTGCCCCATATCTTCTGCCCGGCGGCGAGGGTGATGAAGGCCTTGGGAGTGCCGCGATATTGTTTCCAATAAGCGTCGTCCTTAGGTCGGACTTTGTACGTGAGCGGGAAGCCCGCATCCCATTCGCTGGTGCTCTCGGCTTTCTCGATGCCGGGAAAATCCGGCATAAGCGTTCGATCCGCCCAGGGTATTTCCATCGGCACGACGGTGCGAACGCGAAATGTGTTCGTCGCCTCGATCAACTTTGCACCAGACTCGGGCAGAAAATAACACATCGCAATTTGATCACCCGGCTTTACGAGCAGGTCGTCCGCGAGCCACTGGCTGACGACGATTTCGTCATCGCGCAAATCCGGCGGCGTCCACGGCGCCCCGGCGGCGGTGACCATCGAGTAAGGCGTGGCATTTGTGCTGGAACAGATGAGATTTGCTAAGAGTGTCAGGATTGGCGTTGGATTGCTTGCTGCAAGTCGAGCAGCATCAGCCAACGGTAGGTCGAGGAAAACTCGTTCGGTGCGAAGTTCGAGCAGATTGCCTTGAGAATTAAATCGCAGTGCGGCTTGAGCGTCATCAAGTGCCCAATTAAGCCTAAGCGCCTGATTCAGCTTCGCGACATCAAACGAATGTAACTTTGGCACAAAAATGAAACCAAGCCGGGCTTCAACAGCAAGGCGAAGCAGCCACCGTGGATAAAACGTCGACCAGTCTCGGTATACCCAAGAAGCAGCCAGGGTGTTCGCGCGAAACGGCTGCCTGATCTGGTTGGTAAGCGTGTGACGGCTGATGAATACATTGAGTGGAGCAACCCGCGACGCTCGCAGATCGAAGTTGCCGGCATACTCCGCAGTTACGATTGCTCCTACACGCTGGCGAATGCTAACTGATTGTTCATTGCGTGGCGAAATCACCGCGTCCCCGGCCAATGCACTCGGCTTCGGAAACCGCAGAATGATTGTATCGCCAACCTTCGCTTGGAGTTGAGTGGCGAGAGGCTCGTTCAAGTAGGCGCTGTCTTCTGTATGACCTTTCGTCGCATTTCTGGCCAAGATAGTAGCCAAAGACTTATTCGTCACTGCTTCAGCCCCAAGTCGGGTCTCCAGTTCTCTTTCTTCCGCCTGAGCTCGCGGGTCATGTTGTTCAGGATCATCAAACATGTACCACCACCCGGGCCCAGGTTTGTAAGGAAGACTCCACTCAGCGGGCGGGACCCCCACGTAAAGACTGACTTTGTTTGCCCGGTTTCCGGTGGTTTGGTTCACAACCGATGCGCTCGCATGGTACATAGACGCGACCCCACCACCTGATTCCCGGTTCGTAAACCAATCGGTCTTGGATTGGTTTCCGATGTTACGAATCAGTTTGCGCGCCAGGGAATCGGTGACTGACCGGTCTCCGGAATCCAAGGCGAAGTAAGTCGAACTCAGGCGCTCGAGCGCTCGCTCTCGCAAACTCTCCTTCACCGAATCCCCCACCACCAGCGCCCCGATGAGCGCCGCGCTGCCCACCCCTGCGCCGAGCACCACGCCCAGATGCGAGCGCCAGTGAAACCGCAGACTGCGGCGGATGAGCGTGCAAAAAGTCATTTGAACGCGGAGTGCGGAGTGCGAAGCGCGGAATTACCTGTCAGGCCATCCTTCATTTTCTATTCTCCGTCCGGGATCAGCTTGCCGTCTTCGATGCGCAGCACCCGCCCCATACGTTGCGCCAGATCCAGCGCGTGCGTCACCACGATCAAGGTCACGCCTTCCTCGCGATTTAGCTCGACGAGTAACTGGCCGAGCGCGGTGGCGGAGGCGTGATCTAGAGCACCGGTAGGTTCGTCGGCAAGCAGGAGTTGCGGTTGATTGATCAGCGCCCGAACGACGGCCACCCGCTGGCGCTCGCCGCCGCTGAGTTGGCCGGGCCGATGATGAAGCCGTTCACCGAGGCCGACGCGCTTAAGCAAGCGCGTTGCGCGGGTTTCATTTGTTTCCGGAGCCGCCGAGGGTACGGGGCTCTCGTTGATTTCAGGTTTCCGACTTCGGACTTCAGCCTTCGAACGAGCCAGCGTCGGCACCAGGACATTCTCAAGGACCGTGCATTGCGGCAGGAGATAGTGCGCTTGAAAAACAAAACCAATTTGCCGGTTGCGCATCTCGGCAAGTTGCAGATCGTCGAGTTGGCTGATGTCCTTGCCGTCGAGCAGCACCGCGCCGCTCGTGGGCCGGTCCAACGTACCGATGACTTGCAGCAATGTGCTCTTGCCGGAGCCCGAAGGTCCGACAATAGCGAGGGTTTCGCCGCGCGCGACTTCGAGCGTAACGGCGTTAAGCACGCTCACTCCGTCGGCGCCGCCAGCGGCAGCATAGCGCTTGGTTACGTCGGTGAGTTTCAACAAGGTTGCAGTCACTCGCATTGGCCAATGGTTGCGGCAAGTGCCTTGGAGAAAACAGGAAATTTTTCCCTTTTGCGGGTTCCCTCGGACTCCCGGCGAGTGGGTCGCGCCCGCACCCACAAATCCGACTTGCCCGCCACATTCCACTCGCCAGCGCGAAGAACTCGACGGTTAACCTCAAATTCATGCTTCGTTGCATGGGTTCGCCTCAGCAGTCGCCGCCCGACACGTTCGCGAGCGGCCTTATTTAGAATAATTCCAATTATTGACTCCATCCCTTCGATGACTAAACTGGGTTGTCCGATGAATCTGGCAGAACACACTGAGTTAGAGCGCGCGTTGGGCGAGCGACTGGCGACAAGCGGCTTTCGCTTCACATCGCAGCGCCGGCATGTCTATGACGCACTGCTGCAAACACTTGACCATCCCACCGCGGATGACGTGTTCATGCGGACCAAACGCCAGATGCCGGACATCTCCCATGCCACCGTGTACAACTGCCTTGCGGCGCTTGTCCATTGCGGGCTGGTGCGGCAGGTGCAATTGCAGCGCGGTGCGACCCGTTATTGCCCGAATATGGAGAGGCATTGCCATTATTGCTGCGACGAGTGCGGGACGATATTCGACGTGACAATGCCGGCGGAGACGCCGACGATGCCAAGCCCAAAGGGCTTCCAGGTAGATCACTACGAGATTGCAGTTCACGGCCTCTGTGCAAATTGCGCGGGCCTGCGGAAGAAATAATTTTTCATGAGCACAGCCACCGAGACCATCGAAGATCTGGTAAAAACGGAATACAAATACGGTTTCTACACCGACGTGGAAACCGAGTCTGCGCCGCCCGGGTTGAGCGAGGACACCATCCGGATGATTTCGCGCAAGAAGCACGAGCCCGAGTGGCTGACAGACTGGCGGCTCCGGGCGTATCGCCACTGGCTCACCTTATCGGAACCGACCTGGCCGAAGGTGCATCACGACAAGATCAATTATCAGGACATTGTTTACTTTTCACAACCCAAGCCGAAGAAGGACGCGCCAAAAAGTCTCGATGAGGTTGATCCAAAGCTGCTGGAGACGTATGAGAAGCTCGGCATCCCATTGCGCGAACGCGGGCGGCTCGCGGGCGTGGCCGTGGACGCGATCTTCGACAGCGTGTCGGTTGGGACGACATTTCGCAAACAACTCGCGGAAAAGGGCGTGATCTTCTGCTCGTTCACCGAGGCGGTGCATGAACATCCCGAGCTGGTGAAGAAATATCTGGGCTCGGTCGTGCCCTACACGGACAATTTCTACGCCGCGCTCAACTCGGCAGTCTTCACCGACGGCTCGTTCTGCTACATCCCCAAGGGCGTGCGCTGTCCGATGGAACTCTCCACCTACTTCCGCATCAATGCGGCGAATACCGGCCAGTTTGAGCGCACGCTCATCGTCGCCGACGAAGGGGCACACGTCAGCTACCTCGAAGGCTGTACCGCGCCGATGCGGGATGAAAACCAATTGCACGCGGCCGTTGTGGAACTCGTCGCGCTTGACCAAGGGGAAATTAAGTACTCGACGGTGCAGAATTGGTATCCCGGCGACGAGAACGGCAAAGGCGGCATCTACAATTTCGTGACCAAACGCGGTCTGTGCAAAGGGCGGAACTCAAAAATCTCCTGGACGCAAGTCGAGACCGGCTCGGCGATCACCTGGAAGTATCCCAGCTGCATTTTGCTTGGCGATAATTCGGTGGGGGAGTTTTATTCCGTGGCGGTCACGAACAACTATCAGCAGGCCGACACCGGCACGAAGATGGTTCACATTGGCAAGAACACGAGCAGCACCATCATTTCCAAAGGCATCTCGGCCGGCCACGGGCAGAACAGCTATCGCGGCCTGGTGAAAATTCAGAAGAGCGCCACGAACGCGCGCAACTTCTCGCAGTGCGACTCGATGCTCATCGGCGCGAAGTGCGGCGCCCACACCTTCCCCTACATCGAAGTGAAAAACACGACCGCGAGTGTCGAGCACGAAGCCTCGACTTCGAAGATCGGCGAGGACCAGATTTTCTATTGCAACGCGCGGGGGATTGCCACGCAGGACGCGGTAAACATGATCGTGAACGGCTTCTGCAAGGAAGTGTTCAAGGAACTGCCGATGGAGTTCGCGGTTGAAGCGCAGAAGCTGCTCGGAGTTAGTCTCGAAGGCAGCGTCGGATAAAGATTTAACCACGGATGAACACGAATGGACCCGGATTCAGAAAAGACTCTTACGCGAATTCCGCCACTTGGCGCTAATTCGCGAAATTCGCGTCAAGCGGTTTTGATCCGTGTCGATCAGTGTCCATCGGTGGTTAAAACAATATAGAACATGAGCAAGCAACCTATTCTCGAAATCAAAAACCTCAGCGCGGGCGTTGAGGGCAAACAAATCCTCAAAGGCGTCAGCCTCATCATCAACCCCGGCGAAGTTCACGCGGTCATGGGGCCGAACGGCAGCGGCAAGAGCACGCTAGCGGCGGTGCTGGCAGGTCGCGACGGCTACGATATCACCGGAGGCGAGGTGCTGTACTTCGGCAAGGACCTGCTCGACCTCGATCCCGAAGAACGCGCCCGCGAAGGTTTATTCCTTGCGTTCCAGTACCCGGTTGAGATCCCGGGCGTGAACAGCACTTATTTCCTCAAGGCGGCACTCAACGAAATCCGCAAGCACAAGGGCGAATCGGAACTCGACGCCATCGAGTTCCTCGCGCTCGTGAAAGACAAGATGAAGCTGCTGGAGTTGAAGGATGATTTGCTCAAACGGTCAGTCAACGAAGGTTTCTCCGGCGGCGAAAAGAAGCGTGCCGAGATTTTCCAGATGGCCGTGCTCGAGCCCAGGCTCGCCATCCTCGATGAAACCGATTCCGGCCTGGATATTGACGCGCTCAAAGTCGTCAGCAACGGCGTGAACAAGCTCAAGCGCGCCGATAACGCCCAGCTCGTTATCACGCATTATCAACGGTTGTTGAATTTTATCGTCCCGGATTATGTCCATGTGCTGGTGGATGGTCACATCGTAAAAACTGGCGGCAAGGAACTGGCGCTCGAACTCGAAGCGAAAGGCTACGACTGGATTCTCAAGGGCGAAGCGAAGACGGCATAGGTGTTTACGCCACCGGGATGCCGCCATTTGCCATGCCGCGCGCTCGCCCGGGAGAACCGAAAGTGGTTCAGCATTCCTCTTGGGTGTGGTCGGCCCGAAGACGACCTGGACTGGCGGCAAAGGTGCAACGCTTCAGTTTCGAAGTGGTGCGCCTGGCGGGAATCGAACCCACGACCCTCTGCTTAGAAGGCAGATGCTCTATCCAACTGAGCTACAGGCGCGGCCAAGGGGACATTACCGGCGGATGGAAATCCGTGCAAGTGCCGCCTTTGCCCGCATGCGAATTGAGTTGCGTTTGGGCGGGACGTTTGCCATTTCCGAAGCAAAGCGATTTGATTCAACGACACCGACGGCCAGACGACGCGCGTTCAACACGGGACGATTGATGAAGCGGAACATCCTGTTCGTGGATGACAACGAAACGATGCTGGAGCTCTATCGCATGCTGCTGACAAGCGAGCGGGTGCGGTGGGAGGTCCGCATGGCGGGTGGCGGCGCGGCGGCCCTGCAATTACTGGCGACGACGAGATTCGACGTGGTGGTGTCGGATCTGCACATGCCCGGGATGGACGGCGTGGCGCTGCTCCGGGAAGTGAAACGCCTGTCCCCAGGCACCTCGCGTATCATCCTCTCCGGTCTCACCGATCAAAAGGAGATTGCTGAGTGTTTGCAGGAGACGCATCAGTTCATTGCCAAACCGATGCAACCCAAAGTGCTCAGAGCGACGCTGGCGCGCATCGGTGGACTTGACGCGTATTTGCAGGACGAAAGCATCCGCGGCGTGGTCGCACAGCTCGACACCTTGCCAAGCTTCCCTTCGCTGTACCTGGAGATCATGCAGGAACTGGCCTCGGACAATCCGTCCGTAGAACAGATCGCGACCATCGTAGCCAAAGATCCCGGGATGACGGTAAAGATGCTCCAAATCGTGAACGCCGCTTCCCTCGGGCTGGGCCGCCGAATCACCAGTCCGCAGGAGGCAGTGCAACAAATCGGCCTGAGCGCCGTCCGCTCGCTCGCGCTGTCAGCGCACATCTTTTCCTGCTTCGAACACACCGAGCTGAGGGGATTTGCCATTTCCCAAGTGTGGGATCATGGCATGCGCACCGCGCAACTCGCCCGCAAAATCATGGAACTGGAGCGCGCCGAACTGTCCCTCGCGGAAGACGCCTACACCGCCGCAATGCTGCACGATGTCGGCAAACTCATGCTAGCAAACAACTTGACTGAACCATTTCAGCGTGCGCTCACGCTGACGAAAGAACAGGGACTGCCTTTCTTGGACGCCGAACAGAAGGTGTTCGGAGCCAATCATGCGGGCGTCGGCGCGTATCTGCTGGGCCTCTGGGGCATGCCCGCGATCATTGTTGAAGCCGTTGCGTTTCATCATCAACCCAGTCGCGCGGAAACGAAGTCATTCGGCCCCCTCACCGCGGTGCATGTCGCCAACGTGCTGGAACATGAGTTGTCCGGCTTCAAACCTCCGGGCAGTCAGACGGCGTTTGACATGGAACACCTCAAAGCGATTGGTCTGCAAAATCGAGTGGATGCCTGGCGGGAGCGCGCCGGAAAACTCTTCCAGCCGGACGGATAGCGCTCTGCCTACCACTTCAATTCCGGCAATCGGCGAGCGACTTCTTCGGCGTTGGCGCGGCTGTTAAAGGCGCTGATGCGGAAAAAACCCTCGCCCTTCGAGCCGAAGCCACTGCCGGGCGTGATGACGACATTGGCTTCGCCAAGAATCTTATCGAACGCCTGCCAACTAGTGACGCCTTTGGGCGTGCGCACCCAGATGTAGGGCGCGTTGACGCCGCCAAACACTTTCAGTCCGGCTTTCTTCGCGCCCTTGCGGAGGACATCGGCGTTCCCGAGATAATGCTCAATCAGCGCCTTCACCTGCGCCTTGCCTTCCGGCGAGTAAAGCGCTTCCGCGGCACGCTGAACGATATAGCTGACGCCGTTGAACTTGGTGGTCATGCGGCGGGCCCAGAGCGGGTGCAACGGCTTCGCATCGCCCGACTTGGTGCCAGCCAAAAGGGATTTCGGAACAACCGTGAACGCGCAGCGCGTGCCCGTGAACCCGCCGTTCTTCGAGAAACTGCGAAATTCGATGGCGCATTCGCGGGCACCGGGAATTTCGTAAATCGAATGGGGGATCGTCGGATCGGTAATATACGCCTCGTAAGCGGCATCGAACAGGATGACAGCCTTGTGTGCGAGTGCGTATTTCACCCACGCCTCAAGCTGCGGACGGGTGGCCGCCGCGCCGGTCGGATTATTCGGCGAACACAGATAGATCACATCCACATGGCGCTTTGGCGGTTCAGGGATAAAGCCATTGCTGGGACGACACGGGAGATAAACAATCCTGCCGTACGCCCCGGCTGCGTTGGCTTCACCGGTGTGGCCGGCCATCACGTTCGTGTCCACATAAACCGGGTAAACCGGATCGCTGATGGCAATCTTATTTTTGCTGCCGAGGACATCGAGGATGCTGCCGCAATCGCACTTTGACCCGTCGCTGACGAAGATTTCGTCGTCGGCCACATCGAGGCCGCGGTCGCGGAAATCATTCTGCGCGATTGCGGCACGGAGCCATTCGTAGCCCTGTTCCGAACCGTAGCCCTTGAATGTTTCGCGCGCGGCCATTTCGTCCACCGCTTTGTGCAAGGCGGCAATGACGGCTGGCGGCAACGGTTCGGTCACGTCACCAATACCGCAGCGGATCAGATGCGGGACAACTGCGGGGTTGGTCTCGCAAAAGGCCTTCACGCGCCGGCTAATTTCAGGAAAAAGGTAGCCAGCCTTGAGTTTTAGGTAGTGGTCGTTGAGTAATGCCATAAATTCAAAGGCCAAACGTTATGCGAGCTGACGGCACGAAGCAAGAATCCGCCACAGTACGGGGGGGGATCCGCTTTAGCCTTTTGCCACGCGCCACGCGCAAGGCCGAGGGCGGCAGCGAGTCTCGTTTGCCGCCTCAAGAGTCTCATTAAGGGACAAAGTCCGGGACAGGCAAATTCAGCGCCCCCCGACCAATCCCACCGCTTCGGCGGGAATTGAGGCTTTGGCACAAATGGTCTTCAAGGTGCTTAAAGGAAGACGTTTTCACCCGCCGCTCGAGGGTTTTGCCGCGAGCGAACGCCGGGAGAAACCATATGGTCGAAGCACAACCTCTATCACTGGTTGGGGTCGCGGTAACGCCGGACGCGCCGGTCGCCACAACTCCTGCCATAGCGCGACCGGAAGTGGCCCATCATTGGAAGACAGTGGTGCTGGCCGCCATTCTGGTCGTAACCGTGTGTCTGGGCAGTTGGATGTACGCAGAAACGACGCGGGTTGCGGACGAACTGGTGCCGGTGCTGACCAGCGCCGGGGCCGGCCGGCTGAGTCAGATGATGCAATGGCGGCTGATGGCGGTCGCGATGATCTTGGGAAGTGGCACCCTGCTGACGCTGGTGGCCTTCAGCGGGTTCTATTTCAGTGAGCGTGCGTGGCAGAAACGGACCAAGGCCGGGCTTGCGGATTGGGACGCGTTGACCCGCCAGTTGCAGATGCAAGTGGGCGAAAAGCTGGCGCAGGAGAATCATTGGCTGCGGGAACTTAAGGGAATGGAGACCCAACTTGCCGGGCTCAAGCGCGTAAACGCGGAGTTGCAGGCGGAATTGACCCGCCAAGAACGGGCGGAACGAAGAGAGCGAAGTCTCCACCGCGTCCGGTCGGAGACCACCCGCGGCAAGGACCTGTTGGATGTGCATGTGCAAGCCCGCTTCGACGAAATGCAAAAACGCCAGCGGCAATACGAATTGATTCTGAACTCCGCGGGCGAGGGCATCTGCGGGATCAACCCGGGCGGGATCATCACCTTCGTAAACCCGACCGCCGCCCGGCTTATGGGCCTGGAAGTCAAAGCCATGGTAGGCCGCAAGGAAACCGAGCTTTTTGGCGAACTGGCGCGGGATGATGTGGCCACCGCGCCGAACCTCACCGCCAGCGTCCCAATGGATGTGACCTTAAAGCGGAGGGATGGAGTGAGCTTCAATGCGGAATTTGTGCGTTCCCCCATCCACGAAAATGGCGGACTGGTGGGTCGCGTGGTGCTGTTCAAGGACATTACCGAGCGCAAACAATCGGCGGAAGCCTTGGAAACCAAGGCGGCGGAGCTAACTCGTTCCAACGCGGAACTCGAGCAGTTTGCCTTTGTTGCGTCGCATGATTTGCAGGAACCCTTGCGGAAAATCCGCGCCTTCGGCGACCGCCTGAAAACCAAATGCGAAGCCGTCTTGCCGGAAGAGGGCGTGGATTATCTGGGGCGGATGCAGAACGCGGCGGCACGGATGCAGACGTTGATCAATGACCTGCTCACATTCTCGCGAGTTATCAGCCGCACGGAACCGTTTGCGCTCGTGGATCTGGGTCAGATCACCCGTGAGGTGCTAGGGGACCTGGAGGTGCGCATCGAAAAATCCGGGGCCGAGGTCGTCGTGGGCGAACTGCCAAAACTGGAAGCCGATGCGGTGCAGATTCGGCAGTTGCTGCAAAACCTGATTGGTAATGCCCTCAAGTTCCAGCCGGCGAACGCCAAACCGAAAGTGGAGATTGGCGGGCGGATTGTGGCGGCACGCGAAGGCGATCTCCCGGCCGGCCTGACGACGGAGCTGCGGGGGACGGACTTTGCTCCTGACGAACCGCTGTTTTTTCAACTCAGCATCAAGGACAATGGCATCGGCTTCGACGAGAAATATCTGGATCGCATCTTCGCCGTGTTTCAGCGCCTCCACGGTCGGCAGGAGTATGAAGGCACGGGAATCGGGTTGGCGGTGTGCCGTCGCATTGTGGATCGCCACAAGGGGGTCATCACGGCCCACAGCAAACCCGGTGAGGGGGCAACGTTCCTCGTGACGCTCCCGATGAACCAGCCCGCCAGAAACTAATCCCGTCATGACCAACGTCCGAGATCAATTCATTCTAATGGCCGAGGATGACACTGACGATCAACTCCTCGTCCGGGAGGCGTTTGCTGAATGTGGCGTCCGGGAACAACTTCGCTTTGTGGCGGACGGCGAGGAGCTGCTGGATTACCTCCTGCGACGCGGCCAATACATCGGTACGGGCGTCGCCCCGCGGCCCGGCCTGATCCTGTTGGACTTGAACATGCCGCGCAAAGACGGCCGCGAGGCGCTCAAAGAAATCCGCGAACATCCGGATCTACGGCGGGTCCCCATCGTGGTGTTCACCACGTCGCGCGCCGACACGGACATCCGCATCGTGTACGAACTGGGGGGCAACTCATTTATCACCAAACCGGCGGCTTTCGAAGGTCTGGTGGCCAGCATCCAGAAAATCGTGGATTACTGGTTTGGACTTGTGGAACTGCCGTCCGCCAAGATCGCTGCGCCATGAACGATCTGCAAAACTTCCGGGTGTTGATCGTCGAAGATGACGAGGAAGATTTCATGCTCACCCGCGATCTCTTGAAGGAGATCCGGGGCTGCACCTACGCCATCGAGTGGGCGCGGTCGTTTGAGGAAGGCCTCTTTGCCATGGCAAAAAATCTCCAGGACATTTGCCTGGTGGATTTCCGGCTGGGGGCCCATGACGGGGTGGAATTATTGCAAGCGGCCCGGACGGCCGGGGCCGAGGCCCCGGTGATTTTGGTCACGGGCGCCGGCCACGCGGATGCCGACCACGCGGCGATGCGGGCGGGCGCGGCGGACTATCTCGTGAAGGGGCAGATTGCGGCGCAGACGCTGGAACGCACTATTCGCTACGCCATCGAGCGCAAACGCGCGGCGTCGCTCGCGGCCTTTGAACAGGCGCGGCTCGCAGCTTTCGGCGCCCAAGTGGGACTGGTCCTGACATGTCGCGCCCCGTTGTCGGTGATTCTGGAGAATTGCGCCGGGGCGATGGCGCAGTATCTCAATGGCGCGCTGGCCCAGGTCTGGGTTTACGACGCCGGGGAAAAGGCGCTCCTGTTGAGCGCGAGCGCCGGGCCGAAAGCCGCCGCCGCGCTGGCGGCCTCGGAAAATTTGACATTGGACGCGCTCCTGGGCGGCCAAACGGTGTTCGTCCCGGACCTGGCGGTGGACGCTGGTTTGGGAGCGCCAACGTGGGCGCAAACCGAAGGGCTGGTTTCTTTTGCCGCTTACCCACTGATGCTCGAAGGCCGGCTCGTTGGGTGCATGTCCCTCTACGGGAGCGAGCCGCTCGATGAAACCGTCTTGCAGGAACTTGGCTCGGTGGCCAATGGCGTCGCCCTGTGCATCCAGCGCAAACAGGCGGAGGAGGCGCTCGACGCCAGCGAGAACCGCTATCTCTCGGTTGTCGCCAGCATCAAGGAAGTGGTGTTTCAAATTAGCGAGTTCGGGTACTGGTCGTTTCTCAATCCGGCCTGGACCGAGATCACCGGTTTTGGGGTCGCGGACACGCTCGGAAAATCGTTTCTGGATTTTTTCCACCCCGATGATCGCGATCCCGCCCGCGGACGGTTTGTTAAATTAGTCAACGGCGAGAGTGACAATTCCAGTTTTGAGGCCCGGCTGCTGACCCGGCAGGGTGAACCGCGCTGGGCCGAGCTTAATCTCCGACTAACGCGAGACGAAGCCGGTTTGGTGCTGGGCGCCGCCGGTAGTTTGAGCGACATCACCGAGCGCAAGCAGGCGGAAGTCAAAGTGCAAAAACTCGCAGCGTTCCCCCGTGTGAATCCCAATCCCGTCCTGGAATTCACCGCCACCGCGGAGTTGAGTTTCACCAACGATGCCGCCGTGGAACTGGCTCGTTCACTTGGGAAGGGACACATCCTGGAGATTTTACCTACCGGAGTGGCGGGCATGGTGACCGATTGTCTGACTCGCGGGGTGAAACGCTTGCGCGAGCAGGTGGTTATCAATGACCGGACCATCAGTTGGTCGTTTTTCCCCGTGGCCGACAGCCACGTGGTTCATTGCTACGGTAACGAAATTACCGAGATGCTGAGTCTGGAAACGCAGTATCGCCACGCCCAAAAACTCGAATCCGTCGGCCAGATGGCAGCGGGCATAGCCCATGACTACAACAACGTTCTCACCATTATTCAGGGCTACGCCGATTGCCTGCTCGTGAAAGTGAACGGGGACGAATCCATGGCCAACCCGTTGAAGCAGATCTCCGGCGCCGCGCGCCGCGCGACCGTGCTCACGCGAAAATTGCTGACCTTCAGCCGCAAGCAGGTCATTCAGGCGCGCCCGTTAAGCCTCAACGCCGTGCTGGCCGACTTCGGCAAAATGCTCCCGCGGTTGCTCGGCGAGGACATCGTGCTGAAAACCAACTATGCGGATAAGCTGCCCTCCATCAAAGCGGATGATGGCATGATCGAGCAGGTCGTCATGAATCTGGCCGTCAACGCCCGCGACGCCATGCCCAAAGGCGGTTGCCTTACGGTCGCCACCACCGCAACCGAGATACGCGCCGATTACGTGGCACACCGACCCGAAGCCCGCGTGGGAGCTTTTGTCACTCTCACCGTCCAGGACACCGGCTGCGGGATGGAGGCAAAAACCCTGGCGCGGATTTTCGAGCCGTTCTTTTCCACGAAGGAAGTTGGCCGGGGCACCGGACTCGGGCTGGCCACGGTTTACGGCATCGCGAAACAGCATCAGGGCTGGGTTGAAGTGACCAGCGAAGTTGGCAAGGGCACCACCTTCCGGGTCTTCTTTCCCGCCCTCAACGTCGTCGCCGTCGAGACCGACGACCAGAATGATTCACTGCTGATCGCACGCGGCGGGCGCGAAACCATCCTGCTCGTTGAAGACGAACCCTTGCTGCGCGAACTCGTGGCCAAAGTACTTAAGGAATATGACTATCGCGTCTTGGAGGCCGAAACCGGCGTGGAAGCCCTGAGGGTTTGGGACGCCAGCCAGGGCAAAGTGGACTTGCTCCTGACGGACATGGTCATGCCGGGCGGCATTACGGGCGCGGAACTTGCCCAGCAACTTCGCAAACGCAAGTCCGACCTCCGAGTCATTTACAGCAGCGGTTACAGCACCGAAATCGGGGGCAAGAGTCTGAGCGAAAACGATCCAATGTTTCTGGCCAAGCCCTACCGCCCGCCGCAACTGGCGCAGCGCGTTCGCAAGTGCCTCGACAATCCGCCGTTGCCCATCCTGGAACTGGTTACGGCCTGAAAGTCATCGTTTGGTGGCCATCCACGCCGAGCGGCCAAAATTCAATGCTTGGAGTCAGGAACCGCATTTTCCCCCTCCCCTTCGCTTTGCGTCTCGAAGGCCGGAATATGAATCGTTTGTCCGACCTGCAACCGGGCTGGATCCAAATCGGGGTTGGCTTCTAAAATCTCCTTCGGTGTCAAAGTCCGACCGAGCCGGCTGACGGCGGCGGCGATGGCGGAGATCGAATCGCCGAAGTGGATGATATATTCCTTTCCGGGCAATGGGTATGCCGTCGTTGCCGCTTCAATCGCCTCCCCTGGGGCCGCCGCAGGAACTGAGTTCAGCGGCTCCGTTGATTCCTCCGGTGCAAGGGGCGGCGACATCGCTTCCAGCCGCGACCGGTAAGGTTTCGGATTCCCGTCGGCGTCCAACACCGGAAACCAACGTATTCGATCCGCCTGCGCGCCAATGGCCGTCAGGCGGCAGCGCCGCACGAGCGCCTTGTAGAACAGGTCCGCTGTCGCCGGGTCGCGGCTCTTCAACCAGGCTCCGGCTGTGCAGAGCACGCGGGCCGTCTCGTCGGAGTTGTCCGGCAGCAGTTTCGCCGCCTCCCACCCAAGAAACGCCGCTTGATACCGATAGTGAAATCGCGCTTCGGGATCGGCCTTGGGCTGGGCGGCGCGCTGCAACTCCCCTTCGGTTGCCAAGTTTACAATCGAAGCCGAAGCATTGGTCGCCCGGTTTTGCCAGGTGAGCCCGTCTTCAAAATCACCCCCGTGGATAAACCAATCCGGCGTCAATTCCGTCCCCAATAATTCCATCCCGTCCGCCCGCGTGATGTTCGCCGCGGCAAATAGCGAGCGGGCTCGTTCCGCCGTGGGCGAGCTTTCGTTCCAGCCCACGTCGAGTGCGACGATCAACTCATTCAACCGCGCTTGCATTGGCAAGGGAAAATACGCGCGCGCTTCGTTGCCGCGCAGCTCACGAACCAATCGCCGCGCCAGGAGATGGCGAATCGGCCCAGGCGTCACCTCCGGCTGCACTGGCAGATCGTAAAAAACATCGCGGTCTTCGCCGGCTGCTTCCGGGCTCGCGGCCTCCGGCGCCTTCGCCTTTGCTTCCGGCTGGCCGGCCGGCCACTCGCGATCAACATAGCGCTTCAGTTCGTCCGTGGTCAGAACGCGTTCGGCCACATAGGCCGCATCTTCCCAGAACCCGGAGCGCAACAACGCATCCAGTGCCTGCTCGAATTCGCCGCGACTCAGCCTCAACGTTCCCAAATCTCCCAGCACTTGGCGCCGGGCGGGATTTTCCTCCCAATCGCCGGCGCGGGCAACGTTCAGGCTGTCGGCGAACTCGGGCGAATTGGTGAGCGTGCCGGGCGCAACCACCGGCAACCATTCAGTCACCTGCGCCAAAAGCACGGCCGCCGGAGCTGTTTTGCCCGCCCGCAAAAGCAACTTTGCCTGCAACCACTGCGCCACCGGCGTATTCTTGGCGCGCAGGATCCACCGCTGCGTCATTTCAAAATCGCCTTCCTGATACGCCGCCAGTGCGAGTCGTTCGGCTGAATCTACGTCCTTCACCTCCGCCGCCTCCACTGCCGCCAGCCAGGCGCTTTCGGGATTCACCCTTGGACGATCCCCCGTCGGATAATCCGCAGTAGTATGGGCGGAGATCAGATGGGCGAGGATGACGCTGCGCGTCAGTTGGTTGGTCACCAACGCCTGCTGTTCCTCCGGCAGCGCAGAATGGATCGCCTGTTGGGCTGCGATCCGCAACGACTGCACCGCCGAGTTGTCACCGCTCGCATATTGCTCCAGATAGAGTTGTATCGCCCGCTGAAAATGATTTCTCCGCAACTCGACCCGCGCCTCCAAACCGAGCGCCGCCGCCGCGAGACCGATCGAATCCTTGAAACCCCGCCTCGCCAGATCGCGGGCTAGTTGGAAGTATCTCACCGCTTCGTCGTCGTCTTGCTCCTCCCAGAATTGCCCGAGCATGAATGCCGCCCAGGTGGACTTGTATTTGCGCTCTGCCGCCGGACGGTCCAGCAAGCGTTCCCACGCCGCCGCCGCGGCCTCCGGATTTGCCTTCGGATCTTCCCGCGCAACGGCCCCAGCAAAATAATCCGCAAACTCCGCGGGCAAATCGGGGTCTTCTGCCAACACCGGAACCACCGGCGCGGCCCCCCGCGTAGTGGAAGCGCTTTGGTCTGGATCCATGGCCGATTCTGAATCCCATACCGCATAGGCCGCGACGAACTCACGCAGTTTAGCGCGGTTCGCCCGATGACCTTCGATGGTCTGGGCGGCGTCCGTGTTGGGGACATTCGCCCGCTTCAAAGCCGCGGCCAGATCCGCCAACTCCGCGTCAAACGTCGCTTGCGCATAACCGTTCGCCGCCGCGACGTATTCAAACCGGCTGGGCGGCAGGTCTAACCGCGCAAGCTCCCGACGAAAGTCCGCCACGGGCGCAGCCAATAAGACTTCATCCCCCCCGCCAAGCAAGTTGTTGGGAAAGAATGGCCCGCAGGCCTGGACACCATTGCACACCGAAAGGAATGCCAGCGCGAGAAAGATTGAATGGGATCCAACCTTCAACCGCCCACGCCCAGCATCGAAGAGCCGTCCGCACGTCCGCGTCCGCGCTTTGGTTGTTGAATGTCCCGCAGGAGAATTGCCGCCGCCTTTGTTTAATACCGATTGCTCACAGTTTTTTGAGTTCACACCGCACCTCACAGTCTTGATCGAATCGCAGCCAGCCCAGCACGAGTTTGTCACCCGCACGGATGCGGCTGGGTTGCGACCTGGTTTGGAATCTCGCCGCGGACAGACTTCTGTCCGCTAGTTCAAAGTCCCGCAAAGCATCGCCCGCCACGAGACGGGCCTTGCTCCAACGGACTTCCACAGCGAGCCGTGAGGAAATGTCGAGTTCGCCTTCGTTTGCGAGGCTGATTTCCACCAGCCCCGACTCGACCCGGCGCGCACTCACCCGCAAAGCTTCCCGGGGAACACGCGAGCCGAGAATTGCACCGAGCGTCGGCCAGCGCCAGTTAAAGTTATCCACAATCGTCGGCAGCCGGTACCAGATCACGCCCTGCATCGCGGCGGGCCGACTCGTCGTCCATTGCCGGACCAAGCCGGCCAGCTCGATGGGATCGGAATAAACCTCGCGAAGCTGTGCATTGGGAGGCCAGTTCGGGTGTGGGCCTTCGGCGGAAAGGCCGATGAACTTGCCGCCCGCATCGAATGCCAGCGTGTAGCCGTAGGTTGGCAGCGCGACGCGAAACGGGACGCCAACCCACCCAGCCCGCTCCACCGCCCGCTTGGCCGCCCGTGGATCGCACAGCGTGAATGGCGCATCAAAGCTCTTGGGCCGCTCGACCGAGTGGACTTGAAGAACGTAATTCGTCGCCACGGCGGCGAGGCGTTTGAACGCGCGCGAATCCAGCCAGCTCGGCAACACCGTGATTGTGACCGGCACCGGCGCCACGCGACGCTGAATTGCCTCTACCCAGACGCGATAGCCATCGAGCTTTGATTCCGCGCAATCGAAATCGATCTGCAACTCCGCGAGCACCACGCCGTTGGTGCGCGCTTCGTTCACGATGCGGCCTGCTGTGTCCGTGATGAAGTTGGCAATGGCATTGTTAGTGAACGGTCCCGCGTAAGGCCCGATGCGCAACGCGATGCCGACGGGCCGCCGCGCCTTGGCCAGCGTCTCGTAATCCACTGCCACGCGCGTGAGTTGGGGCTGCTTGTCCTTCCAGGAAATCTCTGCCTTGAGCACGGCGATCTCGGCGAAGTTCGTGGCGTGCTGCGACACCGCGTCGCGCACCGGCTGGGTCCACGCGCGTTGCCAGACATAAACGTCTTGTCGTAACGGCCCGCTGGTGCGCGGCGCGAGCCAGAAAAAGAAAACCCCCGCCCCCGCCGCAACCGCGACGAGGAACAAGGCGGATAAAATGGCGACGCGCTTTTTCCTCAAGCGCCGGGAGGATGGGAGACGGGAAGCGAACTGACAAGAACGAGGCTCAAAATGTGGAAAGAGTCTGTGGAATTCTTGCAGGCTATCTCTGTTTTAGGCGCACGGCCGCTGTCTGTGTGAATGTGGTGCATGTGAAATCAGAAAATCTCGAACCGCAACTTAGCTATCGGTGTCTGGAAAGAGCGAAGCAGTGATGGTGTATCTGAGCCCGCCAGCGGTGACGTAGAGAAAAATCTGACCCGAAATCCGAACTTCCGCCAGTCCCTGAATTTCCGAATACGCAATACGCGATGTCTGTCGCTGAAGTCGACCATGCGGTAAATACAGCGCATCTGTTCCAAGCTCAACAATCTGAGGACTGGCAATGCGACGTGCTATCAGTAGAACCGCTAGCAACACAAACCCAGCTCCGAGCGCGGAAATGGCCCAATAAAATACGGTAGCTCCACTTGGACCAAGCGTAATGATGCCGTTGATAATCAATCCAACCGTATTGTTGGCCGCCTTGTAGGCCATAAACGCAGAACAAGCGCCGAAAAAAAAGTGCAGGCGACAATGACCCTCCACCTCGGATTATAGGAATATCGGCGTGGTAGTTCCATAAAGACGAGTGCGCCATCATCTGACTAAGCCGCAGACATTGCAGCCCATGTCGGTCATTGCTGCGACTTTATTCCGAGCATGAAAGGCTGTCCAGTTAAGCTTTGTTGTCCGAAGCTCTGTGGCCTCGAAGAGGCCACATATGAATAGCCGCAGGTGAAACCTGCGGTCAACAATCCCAATCACCTTCGGCCCTGTCAGGGCCGAACCATCAACGGGGCACACCGTGGGTTTACAACCACGGCTATTCACGTTCTGCCTCTTCGAGGCAGGCTTAACGCACCGGAATCTGCTCCGCCAATTCCTCTGCCGGGTAGGTCCAGATTTCCGCCAGCGTCGGATGATAATGCGGCGTGGCCGCGAACTCATGCACGGTCATGCGCTTCGCCATCGCTACGTTGATTTCGTGGATCAATTCGCCGCCCACCGGCCCGACGCAACAGCCGCCGAGGATTTCGCCGGTCTTGGGATTTGCCAGCAGTTTCACGAAACCGTCGAGCGCTTCCATGATGAGTGATTTGCCGTGGTCGTTGAACGGATAGGTCGCAGCGAGGAACGGAATCTGGCGCGCGGTGGCTTCCTTCTCCGTCAAACCCACCGTGGCGACCTGCGGGTCGGTGAATACCACATTTGTCAACAACCGGTAATCCATGCGCCGTGGCTTGCGCGGGAAAAGGAGGTTGTGCGTCACGATTTCCGCCTGCTGAATGGCGATGTGGACGATTTCGTGCGGCCCGGTGCAATCGCCCGCCGCGAAAATGTGCGGCGCACTCGTTTGCATCCGCGCGTCGGAAATGATCCGGCCTTGGTCGGTTGCCACGCCTGCGTTTTCCAGTCCCAGCGCCGCCGTGTTCGGGGAGCGCCCAAGCGCGAGCAGGATTTCATCCGCCTCGGCGCGCAGTCGTTTTCCGTTCTGTTCAAAAATGATGACCTTGTTCTTTCCGTTGCGACGCGCATCGAGCAGGCGCGTGCCGGTGAAGAGCTTGATGCCTTCGCGGCGGAACACGGTTTCGATGACTGTGCCCGTATCGTCATCGAATTCCTTCAAGACATGCGGGCTGCGCTGGATTTGCATCACCTTCACATCGAAGCGCGCGAAGAATTGCGCGAGTTCACAGGCGATCGCCCCGCCGCCCAGCACGATGAGTGACTTGGGAAGCTTCTGGAGCGAGAGCGCGTGATCGCTCGTGATGTAGCCGACTTGGTCGAGCACGAGGAGCGGAGGTGGAGAAGTAACTGAGCCGGTGGCGATGACGAAGTGCTTTGCGGTCAACGTTGTCGCCGACGTTAGTCGGCGCTGACCCATTGCGGAGAAGGAAAGCGCGGACTCACGTCCACGGCTACGAAACGAAAATGGCGTTAGCTCCAGCGTGTGCCCATCCACAAACCGCGCATTCGCACGGATGAACTTGAATTTCCCACGCTCAAGCTGTGTGCGCCGGTAACTGGCAAAGTCCTCAATCATCCGCGCCTTCCGCGCCATGACGCGGTTGAAATCGAATCCGATCCTGCCAGGTTTTAGCCCCCAAATCGCGCCTTGTTGCACCAGGTGTCGCACTTCCGCCGCGTAGAGCAGCGCCTTGCTCGGCATACAGCCCCGCAGGATGCAAAGGCCGCCAACTTCCTGTCCGCCTTCAATGACGACGGTCTTAAGGCCCGCGCTAGCGGCGGTTCTGGCGGCGGCATAACCAGCACTGCCTCCGCCAAGGACGGCGACCTCGAAATCAGATTTTCGCATGCCCCGAGGATGCGGGATAGGCCGGGGATCTGACAAGGGCGCGGGTACGGCGACGGAAAGCCCCAGACGGGTCCGCCGGGCCGGGCCGGGGACTAGTCAAACCAACGACCCAATCAACCTCAAATTCCCTCTTGTCAACCGGGTCGCAGCCGGTATGCTTTGCGCCCTTTTATGAAAGCAGACACTCATCCGAAGTATGTGGAAGCGGAAATCCGTTGCGCCTGCGGCAATGTGATCAAGACCCGCTCCACCAAACCCGTGATTATCGTGGGCATTTGCAACGCGTGCCATCCGTTCTACACGGGCACCCAGAAATTTGTGGATACGGCCGGGCGCGTGGACAAGTTCCAACAGCGCGCCGCCAAGACCCTCGCCGCCCAAACCGCGTTCGAGGCGTCCAAGAAAAAGAAGAAATAGCTGCTTTCCGGACAACCGCCCGCGCCCGCGTTTTGTGACGGGTTGCGGGCGGTTGTGTTTTTTCCGCCCTTGAATTGTCGGTTTGCGAATGACGATTTGCACGCGACCCAGCGCGGCGACTCGCCGATCGTCAACCGTCAGCCGTAAAGCAAAATGGATTTTCGTCCGCACATTGAAAGATTTCGCGCCCGGTTCGCAGAAGTAGAAGCGGCGTTGAGCGATCCCGCCGCGTTTGCCAATCCGCAGCGCGCCCAGGAACTCGCCAAAGAATACGCCCGCCTCAAGGAGTTCGTCGCAGCGGGCGCGGGCTATCTCAAGGCCATCGCCGACCTCGAGGCAAACCGCGCCCTGCTCAAGAGCGAACCGGTCGAATCTGAAATGGCGTTGCTGGCGAAGGAGGAAATCGGGCGGCTCGAAACGGAGGAAAAGCAGTTCGCCCTGAAGCTTCAGTTCGGGCTGGTGCCGGCCGACCCCACGGACTCGCGGAATACCATCGTCGAGATTCGCGCGGGCGCCGGCGGCTCGGAGTCGGCGCTGTTTGCGGCCGACCTTTACCGGATGTACACTCGTTACGCCGAGGCGCGCGGCTGGGAAATTGAGTCACTGGACTCCAGCGCGTCGGACTTGGGCGGGTTCCGCGAGGTGATTTTTCAGATCAACGGGCAGGATGTTTACAAACGGCTGAAATACGAGAGCGGGGTGCATCGGGTGCAGCGGGTGCCCGCGACCGAAGCCCAGGGCCGCATCCACACCAGCACCGCGACGGTGGCCGTGTTGCCCGAAGCCGAGGAAGTGGACATTGAAATCAAGCCCGACGAAATCGAGGTCAACGTCTGCCGCGCCTCGGGCAAAGGCGGTCAAGGCGTCAACACCACCGATTCGGCCGTGCAGATCATTCACAAGCCGACCGGCATGATCGTGCGTTGCGCCGATGGCCGCTCGCAAATCAAGAACCGCGCCCAGGCGATGACCGTTCTGCGCACGCGGTTGTTGGAAGCGAAGATCGCCGAGGAAAACGCCAAATATGCCGCCAACCGCAAGAGTCAGGTCGGCACCGGGGAACGGAGTGAAAAAATCCGCACGTACAATTTTCCGCAGAACCGGGTGACCGATCACCGCATCGAGGTCACCCTCTATAACCTGTCCACCTTCGTGGATGGCGATCTGGATCCGTTGATTGTTCCGCTGATGAGCAATGAACTGGAGGAGAAGTTGAGGGCGTTAAGCGTCTGATCGCATGAAACGACTTTGCGTCTTCTGCGGTTCAAGCCCGGGAAACTCCGCGGCCTTCACCACCGTCGCGCGGGAACTCGGTGAAACCATCGCGGCCCGCGGCATGGAACTCGTTTATGGCGGCGCGCAGGTCGGCTTGATGGGAGTGGTCGCGGACGCCGCGCTGGCACGCGGAGGTAAAGTCATCGGGGTTCTGCCGCGGTTCATGGCGGACAAGGAACTGGCGCACCCGAAGCTGACGCAGCTTCATGTCGTAGACACGATGCATGAACGCAAACGTTTCATGGCCGATCTCGCGGAAGGGTTCGTCGCGTTGCCCGGCGGCTTCGGGACGTGCGAGGAGATTTTCGAAGCCATCACTTGGTCACAGCTTCATTTGCATCACCGCCCCTGCGCGTTGCTCAATGTGGCAGGCTATTACGATTCGCTGCTGGCCTTCCTCGACAGCTCGGTGATAGCGGGATTCGTCCGCCCGGATTTGCGCGCTTCGTTGATCGTGGCGGGCGGGGTGGCGGAACTGTTTGCCGGCTTTGCCAACTTTCGCCCGGCCCAAAGTGAGAAATGGATTTCCAAAAACCTGAAAACCCAATGACACCCCAAGGACTCGTATTCGACTGCGACGGCACGCTCGCCGACACCATGCCGCTGCACTGGCGCGCATGGCAAATCATCACCGAACGCCACCGCCTGCATTTCCCGGAAGAACGCTTTTATGCGCTCGGCGGGGTTCCATCCCGCGACATCCTCAAAATCCTGGCGGCCGAGCAGGGCCGGTCGCTCGATCACCTCGCCATCGCCCACGAGAAGGAGGAGGCCTATCTGCCGCTGATGATAAACGTGGAGCCCATTCACGCCGTCGTGGAAATCGCCAAAGCGCATCATGGTAAAATCCCGATGGCCGTCGCCTCCGGCGGCACGCAGGCGATCATCTGCCAGGTCCTGGAACAATTGCAGATCCGCCACCTGTTCGCCGCCGTGGTCACGAGCGAAATGGTGACCAATCAGAAACCCGCACCCGATATTTTCCTCGAAGCCGCGCGCCGCATCGGGGTGGAGCCTAAACACTGTCGGGCCTACGAGGACACCGATTTGGGCATGACCGCCATTCGGGCCGCCGGCATGGAGGCGGTTGACGTGCGTCCTCTGCGCATCGCTACGAAATAACCACCACGTCCAAAGCCCAGCCCGGCCCTACCGTATGAAGGACCTTACCGGTCTTGGCCGATGGCGGCACTCTGTGATTCCCGCAAGCATGCGGCAATGCACCGGGCACTCCGGACAGCGCTTTCAACTTGGTGATTTTCACGGCCACATCTTCCGGCCGGTGATGGGCATTTTCCCAGGCAAACGTGCCCGGGAATTCGGCCTCGAACTGATAGCGCAGCGGCACCGGATCGTGGCCGTTGCGCAAGACGAAGTGCTCTCCGACCGCAAGGCCAATGAAGGTTTGGATGATCAGTCCGTGTTTGATGGAGCAAGGGATTTCCCGCACGTCCAGCATGCGATCCGGTCCAAGTTGATCTGTCGTTGTCATAGTTTTTGTTTGGTTGGTTTTGAAAAACATCTTACCGCACGCCGATCGCCGCGCGCCCGATGGCGGTCATCATTGAAGGCTGCGATGGCGGATCCCAGACGAGCTCCCCCGCGGCGGCGGCGCCCCCCGCGATCCCGAGCAAAGCCCATTGCACCCCTTGCGCGAGGCTTTCGATCATCGGACAGCCGGGCGTGGTGAGCGTCATCTACACCGTAATGCGCGGCCCGGTGATGGCCATGTCGTAGATCAAACCGAGGTCCACGATGTTGCAGCCGATTTCGGGATCCATCACCTATTGCAGCGCGGCGAGGAAGGTTTGTTCGTTAAGAGTGGTGGGGAGGTTCATGCGCGTAATTTTATTGCGGCGGGAGTGGATTGCTGCGACGTGATTTGCGGGCGGGCGACATGGGCCAGGATTTTCCCGATATTCAGCACCAGCACGAAGACGCTGGTGGTAAACAGCAGGGAACCGAACTGAACCACGCTCTCGCTCTCGCGCAGAATCCCCACGCTAATCGTCACCAGCCCGGCGAGAAAACTCCAGTAACCGATTATTTGCAACCGGGATGAATACATCTCGGCCAACGTGCTGGCTGTAAACGCCAAACCAGACGAGAAATGGGATGATTTTGTAGAGCATCCCCATGATAGCGAAGGACACCACCCCCATCAGGCCGAGGAAGCCATAGAGGTTTTCGAGTTGGCCGGTGAACGGGTTGAGCGGCAAACCGGACCAGGAGAGCGCGACCGAAAGGAGGGAGACGGGAATCAGCAACGCCACCGCCGTCAGAAAGTAGCGGATGCCCCAGTCGAGCGGGCCACGTTTGCGGGCGCGTAGGATGGCGGTAAGTTCCCAGCCGTAGAGCGCCAGCGCGGCGACGACCACAAGCGCGAAGGCTGTTTTCCACGGCCTGCGCAACAGAATCGCCACAAACGAGCCGGCAAGACCGACGTTCAGGAGCGCAACCGACAGCCCGGCGCGGCGTTGGCTTTGCACCTCGCTGAGCGTGAACATCGGGATGAGTTTGTAGGACACGCCGACGATAAGCAGGGTGAAGAACCCCACGCCGCCAAGATGCGCGTGCGCGTGCATCGCACCGATGACGTCGAAATGCGACATGTAACCCGCCAGCGCGCGCAGTCCGCCGACCAGCGCGCTGATGCCACCCACCGTCGCAAGACCGGCGGTGGATTCGTAAGTGCATTTGCCTGTCGCGATGGACAGCCCGGCAATCACAGTAAACGAAATCCAGACCAGCGCGGCGGTGACCGCCGTGGCGGTGACATTCCATTTGGGCACGCGAAGCAAAGTGCGCGCGATGTTAAACACAAACAGGCCCACCCCCACAGTCATCACGGTGCCGAAGTGGCCGACCTGTTTCATGTTCCAAGTGCGGAACATCCAGACCATGCCGATGAAACCGACGAGATGAAACGCGAATTGCCAACAGGCCAGACGCTCGCTGAAGAGTCTGATTTCCAGCGCCACCGGCACGAGTTGATACATCGCGCCCATGACGATGGAGCAGATCCAGCCCAGCACGAACAGGTGAGTCAGTGCGATAACGTGTTGGTTGTAGTGATACGACGCCAGGACGGACGGCTGCACCACGAGCCAAACCGCACCAACCGTTAACGCCGTCAACCCCGTGAGCATGAAGGCGAGCGGTAGATTGATGGCCGGCGCATTTGCCCCGCGTTGCGACGCGGCGGGGGCCGGGCGAGCGGTTGCCGGTTTACCGGTGGCGGATATGGGTAATGAAACTTCCATCAGATTGTTCCTGGGATTCGCCAGTGAAACCACGGTCTTCGAGTTGGGCGTAAAGATGCATGGGGCGACGATCCGTGTGTGCGAGCAGAAGCGCGCCCGACGGAAGACCGGCCACCGCCTCGAGCATCTTCACCATTGGTTGCGGTGGTTCGAGGCCGCGGGCGTCCACCTCGACTGCGTTTTTGGGATTATTGTCGGAATAACCACAGTTGGAAGCAGGCACGCCGGTCGGCCTTGCAGGCGGCGGAGCTGTGCCGGGCTTGCGCGTAAAAAGAACTTCCCAGTCACTTCCGGCAATCAGCTTCGCCGCCTGCTGAAAACCCTGCCGTCCCAGAAGTTCATACAACGGCGCGGGTTCAAACGGCGCAAGCACCCGCAGTGTTTCGTCGGGAAGCAAGGTCGCCACGACCTTCAGGACTGCGGAGAGCGGCGAACGTCCGGAACGGATGTCATCCCGCACATCAACCGTTACGATTTTTCCCTTCATAATACGGCCGTCATCGCGTCGGGATCAGAAGTTGAGGTTGACCTGGGCGTAAACAAAGCTCGCGTCTTGGGAGCCGAAGTTGGGGTTCGACAGCGATTGCTGGATGTAATCGCCAGCAAAGAAATGACCGAAGCCGACTTCCACTTGCGCAAAGCGGGCAACGGTGTAGGTGGCGACAACGTCAAGCTCCGTGCCGACGAAGCTGCTGTAGCCCGGGTTGACGCCATAGCCGGTGCCCGGCGTGGGGCCGGCCCCGCCGCGCGCTACCCCGGCCACGTTGTAAAAACTGTCATGCGTGTCGGCGAGCCAGAAGCCGTGGCCCTCGATCGTCACATTCAATTTTGAGGTTGGCTTCAACGACAGACTGGCGCGGATGTCATGGATGTTTTCCAACGAAACAAAATCCATATAGCCGTAAAACTTGTGGTTCGTGGGGAACAGGTTCTCAAACGTCTCGTGCCTGTTGTCTTGGGGGTTGCTGTCGCCGCTGCCGTGAGAGTATTCCAGACCAAGGCGCGGTCTGGCCCAAGTCTCGGTAAAGGTGTATCCACCCTGAATCACCATCATATACGATGATTGGTCAAGCCGTTGGGTGGGAGCGCCGGCCCGGGGATCCAAGAAACTGCCAAATTGATAGGCGCCTTCCAGGGCGTAGTCCCAAGGGCCAAACTCACCGGGCTGGGACTTGAGCCGGAGGCCCGCCGTATAAAGATCCCTCGCACTGGGCTGTGGAAACTGCGGGCTCGGCATCGCGGCGGCGGCCTGGGCGGAAGCATTGCGGGCGAGGAAATAGACATCGAAGATGTTCTTCGGAATCTTCAGGCTCGTCGCATAGCAGCCGGAAAAGAAGTCGTAGTGATTGGGGACGTCGAATACGCCGTTCTGCGGTATCACCGGGCGGGAAGCGAACAGGTCCACGCCGAACCAGTCGTTCTGCCACCGTACATTGGCCGCATCGAAGGTGCGGCCAATGTTGTTCCAGCCAAACGCGCCAATCAGGCGCTCGTCGCCATAGGACATTTCCATGCGCCCGACTTTGAGCGCGAGCGGCAACTCCTTGAGATTCCCCACCCCGACAATCGCCTGGTGTAGTTCGATGCTGTCCGCCTCCGGGCCATCGCCTTTTTTGCCAACGGTGCCAGCCACAGGCGGATTATTGGCGTAAGCCCAACGTTGATCACTCTGGGCAAGACTGCTCTCGCCTTCCACCAACGCGCTCCACCAGGGGTCCGTATAACCGGCGCGCAGGCGGATTTTCTCCAGTAAATAATCATTGTCCACGTCCGCGCCATGATCGCGAAAATCCAGCGAGCCGGGCACACCCGGAATCCCGTAGCCGTCCTTGACCTCGAAGCGCCCGCGCACCGAGCCGCCGAAGTCCCAGTTGGTGAACGCGGAATTCTGCTGTCGAAAGTGGTCGTTCACCAAGCCCGCAAACGACGAGGTGGAAACTGGGGTGGCGACGGCCCCGGCGGGCACAGGTAGTTGTCCCAGCGCCGTGACGCTGAGCGCGCAGGTCATAAGTCCGGTGACGAATTGAACCGAATTTGCCTTCATAGTTATCAGGGCAACCGCCGCTTTGCGGTCAGACAGGTTGAGAGTAGGGCGGAGCGCTTGGCAGGGCTTTGATGTGAGTCAAAGCTTTTGACCAAACAGCATACCGCGAAAGAGGTTCGCCCCCGCCGGCAAGGCGGCGTTGCGATTCAGCCGCAGCAGCTTTCGGCAGGCTCGCCGGCAGCCCGGCGTTCTGCCCCGACCAAGTCGGCCAGTGCGCACATTTGCTGGTAATACTCAACTTCCATAAGCCCCAGCAGCGCCGCGCCGTAGAGCAGACAGTGTTCATCGCTAACAATCTCGCCGTAATTGATGAGCGGAATCATGTAGGTCACCGCCAGCACGACAAGGTCGGGGCGTTCGCGCAACAACGGTCGCAGGTAAAGCACCCGACCGCCGTTCTCCTGATTGCGCCAGTCAACATCCGGTTGCGCAAATTGATGCCTCGCCATTTCACCGAACTCAAACACCAGCCGCGTCGGATGACGCACGCACGCGGAATCGTTGACCAGTCGGTCGAGTTTGGCGAACGTGAGTGGGCCGTGTTTTTGATGGGCGACTACCGCTTGCGCAAGGAGGTGGTCGCGCAGACTGTCCTGGCCGAGCTGTTCCAGCTCCAGCGCGGACATGCGACGGAGATCAGCGATGGGGTCGGAAGCGGCGTTCATGTCGGGCGGATGGGCC
Organism: Limisphaerales bacterium; assembly: GCA_020848635.1. GTDB lineage: Bacteria > Verrucomicrobiota > Verrucomicrobiia > Limisphaerales > JADLHS01 > JADLHS01. The sequence continues at coordinate 17,786 of JADLHS010000162.1, read as the reverse complement.
GGAGCGCGAGGTATGCCGCCGCGCTCCAGGACCGGAGTCAACTACTTTGAATACCGCTTCTGGAAATCCTGGCGTTCCGCATCGCGCCTGGCTTTCTCGGCCGGGTCCATCTTGTTCAGATACCAACTGTGGTTGCTGCTGTTGAGCGTTTCATCGAGCAGCCTGCCCAGTTTCTCAGCCGCTTCCTGCTTGGCCGGGTCTTTTGAGCTTTTGTTATGTGCGACCAGTTCCTGAAGTTCGGGACCGTATTTGGAGTAGAAGTGCTTCGCGACTTCGTAGGTGCCATGCCAGTGCGTGTAGTCCGGACCCATCATGGAAACCCCGTGCCGCGCGCGGCGACCTTCGTGATGCCAGATTTCATACCAGGTGAAATCAATCGGGTTGCTGAACTGCGCGGGATTGAGCAGCGGCTTGGCAGCTTGGTAGAGCGCGAGCCCGGGCTTGGCGAATTTGTCTGCATACAGCTCGATCAACCCGTCGTATTGCAGATAGAACGAATCCACGAAGTGCTGGTTGTGGCAGTTGAGGCACACATCAAACATGTTCGTGCGGCGCGTCTGCCAGGTCACGTCCTTGCCGGGCAGACCGAGCTTGGCGTCGGAGACTTCGGGACGGACGGAGATTTCGGGCCGGTTGTTCCAAGAGATGCGCATGCCGACGTCGTGGGTGACGCGTTGATTCTTCGTCGCGCTCATGTGACAGGTGGCGCAGGTAGGCGCGGCGGAATAATCCTCGCCCACCACCCATTTGGCGTTGCCGAGGTTCATCTTGTCCACGTTGGCGCGGTAGGCGATGCCGTGCTTGGACTCGTTGTAAATTTCAATCTGCGGATGATCCGGCCCCATGTGACACTTGCCACAGGTGTCAGGCGTGCGGGCTTGGGCGGCGGAAAACTCATGACGGGAATGGCACGCGGCACAAGAACCTTCGCTGCCGTCGGGGTTGATGCGACCGATGCCGGTGTTGGGCCAGTTGGCGGGGTCGGGCTTGCCGTTGGTGAGCATTTTGACTTCGCCGCCGTGGCATTGCCAGCAGCCGTTGACGGCGGCGGCGGAATTGCCTTCCGGATAGCCCGGCGTCTTGAAGCCGCGATTACCTTCGACAATTTCCGCCAACACGTTGTCGAGCGAACCGAGGATGCGGCCCGCCTTGGCGTGGTGGGAGGAATTGAACTCCCCGACTTCGTGCTCGTGGCAACGACCACAATCTTTCGGCGTCACGATGGTCGAGATGGTTTGGCCGTAGTGCTCGTAGGCGTCCGGCTCGTTTGTGAGCGCGCTGTGACACTCGAAGCAACCGACGTTGCCGCGATAATGTTTGCTCGCACCCCATTGCTGGTAGAGCGCGGCGCTCTCCTTTTTGTGACATTCCGCGCAGGCCTTGCTCTGCGGCGACATTTCCTTGAGAGTGAATCCCGCGTGCGCCGAGAGCGACCCGGCCAGCAACGCGGCGACGAACAGCGTGAGTTGTTTGATGGAGGTTTTCATAGATTGTGATTGGGTTATTGGGTCGGTGAGGAAAGTTCCGGATTCGCGCGCAGGGAGCCGTTCATGATCGGAATCGCCACATGCAGCATCCATGAAAACATCAGCGTGCCAAACGCCCAGATGCCCAGACAGACGAGGGTTTCATTGCGCGACGGCAGGTATTCCACAATTTGTCCGAGCGCCGACGGTACGAAGCCGGGAATGATGAGGCCGAAGCCTTTCTCAATCCAGATGCCGATGAAGCACGCCACGCAGGCGAGGTTCAAGCCCACGATGCGTCGGCTCCAGGGCGAAACGAGCAGCACCAAGCCGACGAAGTCGAGCGCCATGGCACTCCAGATCCACGGCACCAACGCGTGATGCCCGTGTAAACCGAAATACAGGTAATGCGCGGCGGTGGCATGCTGGGTGGGGTAGTAGAACTCCGTGAACAATTCGCAGCCGAGCAGGAACATATTGATGATCATCGCCACCGTCATGATCATGCGGAGGGTAAAGATGGGTTGATCGCCGATGTAGTAGCGCGTCACGCGGCGGATGACTTGGAACGCAAGGATCATCAACGACGGACCGGCCACGAACGCTGACGCCAGGAAACGCGCTGGCACGAGCGGATGATGCCAGTAAGCGCGTCCCGCCAGTCCGACGTAAAGAAACGCTGTGACGGTGTGGATGCTCACCGCCCACAAAATGGAGAGAAATACGAACGGGATGTAGAACTTCTTGGTCGGCTGGCGATGTTGGTAGCGGCAGTAGAGCAGATAGCCCGCGATGTGCATATTGAGCAGCAGATAGCCGTTCAGCACGATTACGTCCCAGGAAAGAATCGAGCCGGGAAAATTGAAAATGCCAAACGGCGGAATCATGTGATGGAATCGCTCGGGGTGGCCGAGGTCCACCGTCACGAACAACAGGCACATGACGATGACGGCGATGGCGAGGAGTTCGCCAAACAACACAACTTCGTGCATGTAGTCCTTTTTGTAGATGTACGCCGGGATGACGAGCATCACCGCCGCCGCGGCTACGCCGACTAGAAAGGTGAAGTTCGCAATGTAAGCGCCCCAACTGACCTGGTTGGTCATGTTGGACGTTTGCAGGCCCTCCACGAACTGGTGCGCGTAGGCGTTCAACCCCACGAGCGACACCACGCTCAAGAGCGTCATCCACGCGTAGAATTTCCAACTCCCCTGCCAGGAGAGCCGCCAGACGCGGAACAGGAATGTGACGTAATCCCTCATTTGTCGAAGAAGTAGTAGAAGCGCGGTTGCGTGCCGACGTCCTCCTTGAGGATGTAAACGCGCTTATTGTTCAGGATGTAGTTAATCTCGCTGTTCGGATCGAGTAGGTTGCCGAACACCCGCGCGCCCGTCGGGCAGACTTCGAGGCAGGCGGGATATTTGCCGGCGCGAGTGCGTTGCAGGCAGAACGTGCATTTTTCCACCACGCCTTTGGGTCGTAGGCGGTTGCTAAGGTAATTCTGATTCGGATTAATCTGTTCCGGCTTGATCGTCGGCTTCTTGTAGTTGAAACGCCGCGCATCGTACGGACACGCGGCCATACAATAGCGGCAGCCGATGCACCAGTTGTAATCCACCACAATCACCCCGTCCTTCTCCGGCCACGTGGCTTGCACCGGGCAAACCTTCGTGCAGGGCGACTCCGCGCACTGATGGCATTGCACCGGCATGTAATACTTGTCCTTCTGCGGCACGGTTTCCGGATCGTAAAAGGCCGTGGAGGTTTCGAGATTAATCGAGCCCTTCTTCATCTCGAGCACGCGGATGTAGGACATCTCAATGTCGTTCGCGTCGTCGCGCGACTGATTGTTCTCCGCGACACAGGCGTGGGCGCATTTGCGGCAACCGATGCAGCGCGTAAGGTTCAGTGCATAACCAAACTCGACGCCGTCCAGGGGCTTGAGATCGCGGATCGTCGGGCGCACGCCGTATTCCTGCTGACACTTGGCCTCGAGCGACTGCATGATGCGCTGCAAGTCCTCAGGCGTGAGCTGGCGATAATGTTTCTGGAGCAGATCATCAATCGTGATCTCCCCGCGCTCCAGCGCGAGCAACGGTTTCAACGCGGCCACCAATCCGGCCATGCCCACCATCGCGGCGGCGGTACCCTTCAGAAACGTGCGGCGCTTCATCGGCTGATAAACCTGCTCAATGGTCTTCGGACTGACGGTATCTTGCGGTTCGTGGCTCATGGTGTGTGGGGTTTGGCCGCGACGCCCGCAGGGCTGGAGTTAGCGTGAGTTGGCTCGGTGGTGTGGGATTGGGTGGCGGCTTCGTCGCTCTGCACGGCGCGCCCCGGATAGCGCAATGGCGGCAGCGGTTTCATGGCCTGAAACTTCGGATGATGCGGATCGTGGCATTGGATACAGCGGAGTTTCGTCTTTTCGCCTAGGTCCGCGTTCCAGAAGCCATTGGCGCGCCCATGCACGCCCGCCTTCCAATCGCGATACGTAGTGCCGTGGCATTTCGCACACAGCAACACCACGTCGGCTTGTGCGATTTCCGATGCGTCGTAGTCCACGAACGCATTGCGATTCGTGGCGTGATGGCAGTTTAGGCAGAACCGATTGTTGCCGTGTTCGAGATTGATGTCCTGATGCTCGTTAAGCGGACGGTCATATTGCCACCGCGCGGGGAGCAGCTTGTGACACTCCATGCAGTTGTAGGTCCAGCCGTTCTTCACCAGATCGAGGCTCTTGGTCTTGCGCGGCGGGGTTTTGTCGAGATGCGTATCCGTCGGCAAACCCACCGGCGGTTGCGCGGCGGCGAGCCGGGCCACAATTGGCAACACGGGCAAAGTCGCACTTTGGGATACCAGCGTTGGCGCCGGGGCATTCGTCTTCGGAGTTCCCACCTCGCCCGCGCCACGGACGCAGAGCAATCCGCCCACACCAGTGCCCATCAAGAGCACGAGCAGGGCGACTCTGTTTCGCGATGCGAATGTGCGGGTGAACTTCATGCGGTTAAATTCGATAATTCCGAACACCCAACTCCAACGACTGAACTAATTCTATGCGCCCACCGCCCCCAACGGATTTGATCCAAGTCAAAAGATTTCCAAACGCCTGATGACCACCTCGCTACGGCTTGGAAAAGGTCAACAGCATCGAGAATTGGGTGGTCGCTTTCACGGCGTGCGGCAGATTCGGCGGCAGGTAGAGGAGGTCGCCGGCCTTGAGCGCGTGCGGCTTGCCCGCCAGCGAAAAATCACACTGACCCGACAAGATTTGAATCGTGGCGTGCTGCGTGGAGGTGTGTTCGGTCAGTTCCTGGCCTTCGGCAAAGCCGAACAGGACCACGCGGGAGTTCTCGGTACGCAGAAGCGTCCGACTCACAATGCCGTTGGGCGCAAACCGGGTTTCTCCCGCCAGCGAAACAACTTTTCCGTTCGCCGGATCTATCAAAGGCTTTTCACTCATGCCCCCACAATGCCACGGGCGCGGGACGCACGGTTTGACTCAAATCAAGGATTCGAAGAACCGGTGGCGACCGGTTATCCGTTTCGGAAAACACAATCGCCAGCTCACTCCCCCAAATTTCGCCGGAGCAACGCGTGCAGTCTGGCCGGCGAGGTGAGGGTGACAACCTTGCCTTTGACCGTCAGAAGCTGTTGCTCGCGGAACTTGGCCAGCGTGCGGGAAAAGGTTTCGCTGACCGTGCCCAACTCCGCCGCCAGCACGCGCTTGGCCATCGCCAGTTCAATGCGCACCGGTTGTTCACTTCGCGGGTCGGGACAACGTTTCACAAGCCAGTTGGCCAGGCGCGTTTCGACGTCCTTGAGCGTGAGGTCTTCGAGCTGGCTAACCAACACGCGCAAATGGCTGCTCATCGAACCCAACATGCGCAACGCCAGTTCCGGCTGCCGCTTGAGCAAGGCAAGGATGCCGTCCTTTTGCAGGAGCAAAACCTGCGTCGCTTCGAGCGCCCGCGCATCGGCGGGATAACCGGTCGCCGTGGCGAGCGCCACTTCGGCGAAGGATTCGCCTGCGCGGAAAACATGAATGACCTGCTCCTTGCCGCCCGCGCTGACGCGGTGCACATTGACCGCACCGCATTGGACAATGTAAAACCCATGGGCCGGGCCGCCTTCATGAAAAAGATATTCATCCTTGGCCAACGCTTTGGAGATCGTGATGGCAGCGATATTCTCCAGGTCGGGCAAGGGCAAACCCGTAAACAACCGGCAACTGCGCAGCGTGTTGACCAGGCCGATCCGTTTGAGTTCCGCAAGGTTGTTGGGCATAAGCGGAAGCCTAAACCGGGGCACGCCAAAAATAAACAATCCAGTCGCCGCCCACGCCGCGCTCAACTTTGGAAACGAAGCCCTCGCTGCCGAGTTTTTCAATGAGGGGGGACGGCAGAAACGGGGCGACGATGATAAGGCCCTCATCCGGCTGCAACGCATTCACCCGCTGGAAAATTTCCAGAAATGGCTCAATCCCGTTGCGCAACCGGTCGCGCACGTCGAAACGTTTGAATTTATTGAATGGAATCATTGCGTTTAAGGCTGACGTCGGAACGCAGAATAATCTTCATGGCGGCCGTGACGCCCACAGAAATAGTCGCCTCCGCCACGCCACACGAACCTTTCCGAAAGCCGAGGTCGTGCGGCCCGAGGTGGGCAAACCGATTGAAGCCCGCCCGTTCCAGCGTCCGTTGGCCACAAGCCAACGGACAACCGTCAATCACGAGGATGCACGGGGCCGACTCGGCTTTCGCGACCAGGTTGTTAACCTGGCCGCCGATACCAGCCAGGCAAGCCATTTGGGCGCCGCCTTCGCGTGTCAGTTGACGTGCAATACGGTCGGCCAACTCGCCGGCGTCGGAACCACCCGAACAGGCATAGACCACCGTGAACGGTTTGGCCGGATCGGGCGGAGCAGCATCTGGCGACTGGGGGTTCATACCGTGAGGCTAATCGGACAGGCAAGTTGGCGCTACCGGTAAAATGCGGCGGCTCCGGTCGCCACCACACGCGTGAACAAAGTGAACCCAGCGTTTAGCAGGGCCGTTGGGGCAGGCGTTGTGCGACCGAGGGAGGTCGTGACTTTGATTGTCATACGATTGGCTTCAAATTATCATATCTGAGCTCGCCGAAAGCATGCCCGCGCCCGCCTACGAGGGTTTTGACCTGGGTCATGCATTTCAATCATTCATAAGCCTCCAAGTTTGCTCCCAGAAGCAATGCCGGCGGGAGGGCGAGGCGGTTGTGGCAGCGAAAGGCGTCGCATGTTCGCGGCCGCCGCCGCCGCGCCGCGCCGAGCTTGACGCGGTTGCCAAGCAATTTACTATGCGACGCATGATTACGAACAATAGTTCATCCCCATCTCAAACCCGCCGCGATTTTATCAAGACTTCCGCCACGTTCAGCGCAGCCCTCGCCGCGCCGGCGATCCTCTCGGGAAATCTGATGGCGGCGGCCAACTCCGACACCCTGCGCATCGGGCTCGTCGGCTGTGGCGGCCGTGGCTCCGGTGCGGCGGCGCAAGCGTTGAAGGCGGATAAGAATGTCATCCTCACGGCGATGGGCGATGCCTTTCCGGAAGCTCTACAGAGCAGCTTGAAATCCCTCCAAGGCGAAAAGGAACTCGCGGACAAGGTCAAAGTGGCACCGGACCATTGCTTTGTTGGTTTGGATGCTTACCAAAAAGTTATTGCTAGCGGGGTGGACGTGGTGCTACTGGCATCCCCGCCCGGCTTTCGCCCGGTCCATTTGAAAGCCGCCGTGGAAGCGGGCAAACACATCTTCTGTGAGAAGCCTGTGGCCACCGATTCACCCGGCGTGCGGTCGGTACTCGCCTCCGCCAAGCTGGCGAAGGAGAAGAGCCTTTCGCTCGTCACCGGCTTCTGCTGGCGCTATGAGGGGGCCCGGCGCGAATTCTACAAGCGCATCCACGACGGCGCGATCGGGGATCTCCGCGCCGTTTACGCGACGTATTACACCGGTCAGGTCAAGCCCATGCCACCGGCGAGCGCGCGAGCCAAGGACATGGGCGATCTCGAGTGGCAGTTGCGGAACTGGTATAATTTCACCTGGCTCTCCGGCGACGGACTGGTCGAGCAGGCCGTGCATAGCGTGGACAAAATTGCCTGGGCCATGAAGGATGTGGCGCCGCTCAAGGCGGTGGCCGTGGGCGGACGCCAGACCCCCAACCACGAGGGCAACATTTTCGACCACATGTTCGTCACCTACGAATATCCGGATGACGTGCGCGCGTTTCTCGGCCAGCGCCAGATCAGCAATTGCGCCAACGAGAATTCCGATTACCTGATGGGCGCGGCGGGCTTCGGGAAAATCCCGGGTTGGCAGGCGCCAATTATCCGCGGCAAGGAAAACTGGAAGTATCGCGGGCCGAACACCGACATGTATCAGCAGGAACACAACGAACTTTTCGCCAGCATCCGCGCCGGCGCCGCGCACAACGACGGCGAGTGGATGGCCCGCAGCACGCTGCTGGCCCTCATGGGTCGCATGGCTGCCTATACCGGGCAGGAAGTCACCTGGGAAGACGCGCTGAATTCAAAGGATCGGCTCGTCCCCGAAACGCTCGACTGGAACATGAAACTCCCCGTGGCGCCCATGGCGATCCCGGGCTTTACCAAACTTAACTAGCCATCGGTTCAACGCCCCATCACCTACATACCATGAAAAACCTTGTTGCTCGTCGTGAGTTTCTGAAGACCGCCGGCGCGGTGGCTGCCCTCGCCGCCCTTGGCCCACAATCGTTCGCGGCCGAGGAAAAGCCTTTGGCAGCCGGCCATTTCAAAAAGGGCATCATGTGGGGCACCGTCGGCGGTAAAGGCTCGGTGGCCGACAAGATGAAAGCGATTAAAGCCGCCGGCTTTGACGGCGCCGAAATGATGGGGCGCATGGATCAAGCTGCGGTGCTCAAGGCGCGCGACGAAGCGGGCTTGGAGATTCCGAGTGTATGCTGCGAGCGGCATTGGAAATTGCCGCTGTCGAACCCCGACCCAAAGGTGCGGGCGGAGGGCCTGGCTGATTTGCAGCAAACCCTGCGGGACGCCAAGGCCTACGGCGCCGGATCGGTCTTGCTGGTACCGGGGATCGTGAACCAGGAGGTCAGCTTCGAAGATTGTTGGAAACGCTCCATCGAACAAATCCGGCTGGCAATTCCGCTGGCCGGGGAACTGGGGGTGAAGATCTCCATCGAAAACGTCTGGAATAATTTCATCACGACCGAGGATCAGGCCGTGCGCTACCTCGACGAGATTAACAGCCCTTGGGTCGGCTGGCATTTTGATTGTGGCAACATCATCCGCTACGGTGACCCCATCGTCTGGATCAATGCGTTAGGCAAGCACATCAATCGGGTTCACATCAAGGAGTACAGTCGCGACCGGGCCATGCGGTCGGGTGACGTCTGGAAAGGTTTCAACGTGCCGCTGCTCGAAGGCGCAAATAACTGGCCCGGCATCACCAAAGCCTTAGCGGCGGCAGGCTATTCGGGCTACCTCATCACGGAGCAAGGCGGCGGCGACACCCCGGAAGGCTTGCACGACCTCAGCGAACGGCTGGGCAAGATCATAGCGGGCTGAGCCTTACCCCACCATGCGCAGGTGGGGTATCAGCTCCGCAACGAGGGGTGCGGGCAGGCGCTTTGGCTTTGTTCCTTCCCGCCCGGTGCAAACGTGAAAAGTCTCCGCTTCGAGGATGGTTGTATGCGCTTGATTCACCATCCGATAGCCGAAGTTTAACCGAACGCGCTCGGCGACCGTGACCCACACCTCGGTTTGCAGAGCATCGTCGTAACGAGCTGGCGACTGGTACCGGAGCCGCGCCTCAATCACGGGGAAAATCACGTCCTGCTCCTGCCAGTTGAGGAACGTCGCGCCGAGATGCCGAAAGAACTCCCCGCGCGCGGCTTCCAGCAGGTCAAGGTAGCGGGCGTGATAAACGTGATTGCCCAGGGTGCAGTCGGCATAAATCACGCGATAACGATGTTGAAACGCATTGGCGACCATGTGCGAAGCGTATGGGGACAGCGGACTAAAGTTCAATCGGGAAAGCGGTGGCAAAAAATGGCGATTGCCGGCAGCGCATTCCCGGGTATGTTGCCGGTGTGAACTGGCAGACCGTTGTTTCCCTGGTAATTGTGGCGCTGGCCGGCGCGGGCTTGTTGTGGGGCCGGCTGCGGCGCCGCAAGTTCAGCTTCGCGCGCGACACGCATTGCGGTTGTTCCACCGCTGAGCATGCGCCCAACACCAGTTCCATCGTGTTCCACGCCCGCAAAGGGGAGCGCCCGCAGATCATCGTGAAAACCAAATGACAACACTTGCAGGCTTGGTGCAACTGCGATAGCTTGCGATCACATGGCCGTCACCAAAATCAGTTCTTCGACCCAGTTTGTGACCCGCGCCTCTGCCGTGGGTGGACGTGAATCCCAAGCCAATGGGCACTGGGTGCCGAACACGGACGTTTATACCACCGACGGTGGGCTGGTAATCAAAGCCGAACTGGCCGGCATGCGCAGCGAGAATTTGGAAATCACCGTCGAAGGCAACCGCCTGCGCATCAGCGGGGACCGGCCGGACGGTTGCCGGGCCTGCAAAGCCAGTTTTCTCGTCATGGAGATCAACTACGGCCCGTTCGAGAGCGTGTTGGAACTCCCTTCGGGTTACGATCTGAGCCAGGCAAAAGCGGCCTATTTGAATGGATTTCTGCGGATTGATGTGCCGCTTGCCGCGCCGCCGCCGCATCCCAAAACCACCAAGGTGCCCATCGCCTGAAATGAAAAGTGAAAAATTAAAATAAACGGCGCAAACCGGCAAGCCGCACCGCATTTTTAATTTTGCACTTTTCATTTTGCATTTCATGACTTCGCAGGACACAGAATTTATCAGTATCCTCGGGACTTCCGGAAATCCGGATGAGTTGGCGCGCATCTCCTCGCGTTCCCTCCCGGAAACGCTGCCCATTCTCGGGCTTTCGGACATCGTCATCTTTCCCGGCGCGGTGGCCCCGTTGCTGGTGGAGACCGGCCCGAGCATCCAGCTAATTGACGATGCCGTGGCCGGCGGACGTCTGATGGGCACCGTGCTCCAGCGCCGGCCCGAAGTCGCCGACCCCGCGCCCGCCGATCTTTACGATGTTGGCTGTGTGGTGCGGTTGGCCAAGATGGTGAAGTTTCCGGATAACACCGCGCGCGTGCTCGTTGAGGGGCTGTGGCGCATCCGGATCAAGGAATTCACCAGCACCACCCCGTATCTTTCCGCCCAATTTGAACTCCTGCGCGACGTGCCGGATGACTCCATCGAAGTCACCGCGATGATGCGCAACGCGCAGACCCAGTTTCAGGAAATCATCAAGCTTTCTCCCGCGCTCTCCGAACAGGTCAAGGTTGCCGCGCTGAACACCGAAAACCCCGGCCACTTCGCCGATCTCATTGCCAGCAATCTGAATCTCTCGCTCGGCGACCGCCAGAAGCTGCTCGAGACGACCTCAATCAAGGACCGCCTCACCCAGTTGTTACCGCTGCTCAATCGGGAGCACGAAGTCATCACCCTCAGCACCAAAATTCAAACCGACGTCGCCAGTTCCATTGCCAAGACGCAACGCGACTTCTTCCTGCGCGAACAACTCCGTGCCATCCAGCGCGAACTCGGCGAAGCCGAGCCGAACGCCAATGAGATCAAGACCCTGCGCGAAAAGGTTGCGCAGACGCCCATGCCCGCCGAGGTGAGGAAGGTCGCGACCCAGGAACTCGAACGGTTGCAGATCATGCCGCCGGTCGCCGCGGAATATCCCGTGACGCGGAACTATCTCGATTGGATTCTGGCCCTGCCTTGGGAAAAAGCCACCGAGGACAAGATTGATCTGGCGGCTGCCGAACGCATTCTCAACCAGCAACACTTCGGCCTGGCGAAGGTCAAAGACCGGCTCCTCGAATTTCTTGCCGTCATCAAACGCAAGAAAGCCATCAAGGGCCCGATCCTGTGCCTCGTCGGCCCGCCCGGGGTCGGCAAGACTTCGCTGGGCAAGAGCGTGGCCGACGCACTGGGCCGCAAGTTCGCCCGCATTTCCCTCGGGGGCATGCGCGACGAGGCGGAGATTCGCGGTCACCGCCGCACCTACGTCGGCGCGATGCCCGGTCGCATTCTCCAGACGCTGCGGCGGGTGGAAAGCTGCAACCCGGTGATTTTGCTCGATGAACTCGACAAGGTCGGGGCGGATTTTCGCGGGGATCCGGCGGCGGCGTTGCTTGAGGTTCTCGATCCGGCGCAGAACAATACCTTCACCGATCATTATCTCGACCTGCCGTTCGATCTCTCGCGCGTGCTGTTCATCGCCACCGCGAACTGGCTGGAGCCAATTCACCCCGCGCTGCGTGACCGCCTCGAAGTGATCGAACTGCCGAGCTACACGGAATCGGAGAAACTGCAGATCGCCAAACGGTATCTTGTCCCCCGGCAGTTGGAAGAACACGGCCTCACGAAACAGGAGTTCCTCCTGCCCGATCCCACGCTGCGGCGACTCATTCAGGAATACACGCGCGAAGCCGGCGTCCGTCAGTTGGAGCGGAACATCGCCGCGCTGGCCCGCAAGGCCGCCCGGAAACTAGTCAGCCAAAGCGGGCAACTTGGCCCCATCAAGCTCGAGGCGGATGCGCTCAAAACCGAACTCGGGCACGCTCTCTTCGTCGCGGAAACGGCGGAAAAAATCGCAGAATTCGGCATCGCCACCGGCCTGGCCTGGACCCCGGCGGGCGGCGAAGTGCTTTTCATCGAAGTCACCCGCATGCCCGGCAAGGGCGGTTTTCTGCTGACCGGCTCGCTGGGGGACGTGATGAAGGAAAGCGCCCAAACCGCTTTTAGCTACCTTCGCAGCCAGGCCGACAAGTTCGGACTCGAACTCGCCGATGCCGCGAAGCAGGATATTCACATTCACGTTCCAGCCGGGGCCACCCCCAAGGATGGCCCCAGTGCCGGCGTGGCCATCGTGGCCGCGCTCGCCTCCCTGATCGCGCAACGCCGCGTCCGTTCGGACATGGCGATGACGGGCGAAATCAGCCTGCGCGGTCGGGTCCTGCGCGTGGGCGGGGTGAAGGAAAAAGTACTCGCCGCCGTCCGATTTGGCGTGAAACACGTAATCCTGCCCGAAGCCAACAAGCCGGACTGGCTCGAAGTGCCCGCCGAGGTGCGCGCGAAGATCAAAGTCCACCTCGTCAACCACATCTCGCAAGTCATCGCAGTCGCACTGGCACCCCCGCGGAACAACGCCAAATCGAAAATGAAAAATGAAAAATGAGACAGGCCGAGCCGGCTGGCCGTTTTTCGATTTTGCATTTTGCATTTTGCAGCTTTCGACGCTCGCCGTAACCGCTTCCCTCGACGCGGCCACGACGAACGATTCCGCCACCGCGGAGCGAGAGGGTCGCCAACTGGCACATCAACTTTGCGATCTGCGTCCCGAGGCTAATCTGACCAACACCGGCAAACTGGTGCTTCGGATCCCGAAGCAACAGCGCCAGGAAATCCCCTTTTCCTCCCGCATCCTACTCACGGAAACCAATTGGACGACAGCGTATGAAGCCATCCCGGACACGAACGGCCCAGTCACTTTCCGTGTCGAGCATCGCGCCAAAACCCCGAACCTTTACTTCGTGACCGGAGCGACCCTGGTACCCAACGATCAAACCATGACGCCTTTTGCCGGCTCGGATTTCTGGCTGGCAGATCTGGGTCTGGAATTTTTCCATTGGCCGGCACAGCGGCTGTGGAAACGGGAAATGCGGCGTGGAAAATCGTGCCATGTGTTGGAGAGCCGGCGGCCGGAATCCTGGACCAACGGCTACGCCCGGGTTGTCTCCTGGATTCACACGGAGAGCGGGGCCATTGTCCAAGCCGAGGCCTACGATCCACGCGGCAAACTGCTGAAAGAGTTTCGCCCGACCGCGGTCGAGAAAGTCAACGGCGCATGGCAATTGAAGGAGATGGAGATCGAAAACGTGCAGACCGGTTCGCGCACGACGCTGGTGTTTGATCTCCAACCGGAATAGCCGTCCCCTGGTGCCGGCCATAATTTTCTTGAATTCCACGTCTGCCGGGAGAAGAGTCCGGAACAGATGCAGCCGGTCACCATCAACCGCTCGGCGTTGGATATCCTCTTGAGCCTCGGCGCCCTGGCTCTTTTCGTGGGGTTGGCTGGGTGGGCCATGTGGTGGTGGCTCAAAAAAAGCGAGGATCCAGCGAGACTGGTCTTCAAATGGATTCTGACCGGGCTGGTTCTTGGGGTGATGTTCTTGAAAGTGATCCCGATTGTAGCTGGCGGCGGGTTCGGCGGCGCATTCGTAGGTATTCCATTCACCGCGGTATGCGGCCTGGCGTTGGCAATCATCTGGCGGCACGACATCGCCGGCCTAGTGGCAAAACCCTTCGGCGCGCTCTATGACGGCGGGGACGCTCAGATTGATCCACAGGCGTATTATTCCATCGCCGAAGCCAAGCGAAAACGCGGCCATTTCACCGAAGCCGTCGCCGAAATCCGCAAGCAACTCGATAAATTCCCCAACGACTTCACGGGGCAGATGTTGCTCGCCGAAATTCAGGCCGAAAACCTGAACGATCTGCCGGGCGCGGAGGTCACCATCCAGCGATTGTGCCAGCAAACGGGTCACCCGCCGCGCAACGTGGCCTACGCGTTCAACACGCTCGCCGACTGGCACCTTAAGTATTCCGTGGATCGCGACGCGGCGCGGGTGGATTTACAACGGATCGTTGATTTGTTTCCGGACTCTGAACTCGCGCTGGTGGCAGAGCAACGGATCGGCCACCTAGCGGGCACCGATTACATGCTCGCCGCCCACGACCGGCCTCGGGTTCACCTGCCGGAAGGGGTCAGAAATGTCGGTTTGCTCCCGTCCTCCCAACACCTAACGCCGACCAGTTGTGATCCCGCCGAATTGGCCGAGGAATATGTGCGCCATCTGCAACAGCATCCGCAAGACACTGAAGCGCGCGAGAAACTTGCGGTGATTTATGCGGACCACTTTGAGCGACTCGACCTGGCGGCCGATCAGTTGCAGCAACTCATAGATCAGCCAAACCAACCTGCCCGGCAGGTCATTCATTGGCTGAATTTGCTCGCGGATTTGCAGATCCGTCATGGCGCGGGCTACGACCCAGCGTGGCAAACGCTGGCGCAAATCGTGGAGCGTTATCCCAATCAGGCAGCAGCGGACGTGGCCCGCAATCGGATGGATTTACTCAAGCTGGAATTGAAGGCGAAGACCCTGACGCGCTCCGTAAAGCTCGGTAACTACGAGCAGAATATCGGTTTGAGGCAGGGTGGGCATGGCAAAAGGTAGCGCAGCGTAACGCCCGAATCTCCGAAGGCTGCCAACCCACCCACCAGTGCTCAGCTATCCACTGGAGCGGGTTATTGCGAGCAGCCAAACTGCCCGGGGGTATTTATCCCCACTCGAGTTATCCACCCCTGCGAATAACACCAGAAAAGCCCTCGCTTTGCAGGCGAATTCAAGGAGGTCGCATTGGGCATATCTCCGTTAAATTATTTTTGAAGAATTTCCTTGAGCGCCACAAGCGGTGGTAGCAAGATACGCGCGTTCCACCACTAATGGGGGAATTCAGTGTCTTGAAAAACGCCCGGTTCTCTGAGGAAATAGCGAATTTGTTGCTTTGTTTGGGATGATTTTGTCCTCGGTTAGTCGTGTATAACGCACAGAAAAGTTTCAACCCGAAGGAATACCATGATTGATTCACGCGAAGATGTTTTGACGTCGCCTGCCACCGCCGCCCGCCGCCGGCGCACACCGGTAACCGCCACGCGACCTAGTCGTCGGGAAACGGTCGTAACCGGCAAATCACTGCCCATTAAACGGGTCTTCAGCGATGCCAAGGTGAAACCGTTCGACCAGATCGAATGGGATCGGCGCACCGCTGAGATCACGGACGATGGCGGCAAGGTGATTTTCAAGCAGGAAAATGTGGAAGTGCCGAAGACATGGTCGGTGCTCGCGACGAAAGTGGTCGTGTCCAAATATTTCTATGGCGAGCAACACACGTCCGAGCGCGAAACCTCCGTGCGCCAGCTTATTCATCGCATCGCCCGCACCGTCGCCGACTGGGGCATAAAAGATGGCTATTTCAGCAAGGCGGACGGCGAAGTCTTTTTTGACGAGTTGACCTGGCTGTCCGTGAACCAATTCGGCGCATTCAATTCGCCGGTGTGGTTCAATGTCGGCCTCCATCATCAATACGGTGTCGGCAGCAAATCCGGGAAGGGCAACTGGTTTTACAATCCCAAGACAGGCGAAGCCGAGCGCGCCCGCACTCAATACGAATATCCACAGTGCAGCGCATGCTTCATTCAATCGGTGGACGACAACATGGAAAGCATCATGAAACTCGCCCACGCCGAGGCCATGCTTTTCAAGTTCGGCTCCGGCACCGGCACGGATCTCTCGCCGATCCGTTCGGCGCGCGAAAAACTGAGCGGGGGCGGCCGCCCCAGCGGCCCGATGAGCTTCCTGAAAGTTTACGACCAAGTTGCCAACGTGGTAAAATCGGGCGGCAAAACCCGGCGCGCGGCCAAGATGAACACCTTGCGCGACTGGCACGGCGACATCGAGGAGTTCATTGACGCGAAGCAGAAGGAAGAGCGCAAGGCGTGGGCATTGATCGAGCAAGGCTACGACGGCTCATACAACGGCGAAGCCTACGGTAGCGTGATGTATCAGAACGAAAACCTTTCCGTGCGCGCCGGCGATCCGTTTATGGAAGCCGCCCTGGCCGGCAAGGAATGGTGGACGCGCTCGATCACCAGCAACAAGCCGCTGGAAAAGAAGGATGCGGCGAAGCTGCTCTACAAGATCGCCGAAGGGACATGGATCTGCGGCGATCCGGGCATGCAATACGACGGGGCGATCGAAAAGTGGCACACGTGCAAAGGCACCGAGCCGATTCACTCGACCAACCCGTGCAGTGAATACGTTTTCCTCAACAACACCGCCTGCAATCTCGCCTCGCTCAACCTGATGAAATTCAAGCGCGAGGACAGCACGTTCGACATCGAACGTTTCAAGGCCGCCATCCGCATCTACATCACCGCCCAGGAAATCCTCGTGGACAATGCCTGCTATCCCACGAAAGAAATCGCCGAAAACTCCCACATCTTCCGCACGCTCGGCCTCGGCTTTGCAAATCTCGGCTCCCTCTGCATGAGTTACGGTTTGCCGTACGACAGCGATGAAGGCCGGGCGTTGGCCGGGGCGATCACGGCGATTATGACGGGTCACGCCTACGAGCAAAGCGCCGAACTTGCCGGGGCCATGGATCCGTTCCCTGGCTACCGCGACGCTCGTTGCGCCCACGTCAGCAAACCGGCGAAGAAGGACAACGTGGATTCCATGCTCGGCGTCATCAAGCTGCACCGCACCGCCGTCGAGGAAATTCATCCGAGCGCGGAATTTGGCTATCTCAAGGAAGAAGCCCGCCGGTGTTGGGATCGCGCGCTGGCGCGCGGCCGGCAGGTTGGCTATCGCAACGCGCAAGTCACCGTGCTCGCGCCGACCGGCACGATTGCGTTCCTCATGGACTGCGACACCACCGGCATCGAACCCGACATTGCGCTCGTGAAATACAAACTGCTCGCCGGCGGCGGCATGTTGAAAATTGTCAACCGTACCGTGCCCGAAGGGTTGCGGCGGCTCGGCTACAGTCCCAAGGAGATCGAGAACATCATCGCACATGTCGAGAAGTTCGACACGATTGAAGACGTCGAGGAAAACGGTGAAACGGTGGGCAGCGGATTAAAGTCGGAACACCTGCCCGTGTTTGACTGCGCGTTCAAACCCTTCCGCGGCCAGCGCAGCATCAGTTACCTCGCACACCTCAAAATGATGGCCGCCGCGCAGCCCTTCATCAGCGGTGCGATCTCCAAGACCGTAAACATGCCCACCGAGTGCACGGTTGAGGAAATCCGCAACACATACATCGAGGCATGGAAGATGGGCCTCAAGTGCGTGGCGATTTACCGCGACGGCTCGAAGCGTTCGCAACCGCTTAATACGAAGAAAACAAATGAAGCGGGCGATAAAACCGCCGTTCCCGCCACGGTCACGCTCGATTCGCGCATTGAGGAACTTGAAGCTGAGGTCGCCCGATTACGTCTCGAATCCGGCAAACCCTTGCGGCGCCGGCTCACCGACACGCGCACCGCGCTGACGCACAAGTTCGACATCGCCGGACACGAAGGTTACCTCACGGTTGGCTTGTTTGCGGATCATCAGCCCGGGGAGTT
>JADLHS010000161.1 GCA_020848635.1 Limisphaerales bacterium | reverse complement strand
TCGCTCATGATGGGCGCGTTGCGATACTGTCCGCCAAGTTTCTTGCGGAAATGCCAGCCGCCCAAGCCCTCGGAATTGTACTTCCAACCGTTGTTATCCACCCGGCCGGGCAGATAGAAATATCCAATCAATTGCTTTTCGTTGTCGGAACCAATGCCCGTCTCGGCCAGACGATGCCATTCGTCCGTCGGGCAATAAAGCACGTCGTTCTGATTGCGTTGATTAGTCGTGGTACCGCGGCGGTTGGGGTAGAGATACCGTTTGTAAAACTCGTTCAGGTCCGGTGACATCCAGCTCAAATCCGAGCCTTTGGAATTGTCGGGGAAGAATTCCGCGTTGTCCCCGGCATACATCTGCTCCGCCAACCCCCATTGCTTGAGGTTGTTGCTGCACTGGGTCCGGATCGCGGAGGCTTTGGCCTTGCTGAGCGCCGGCAACAGCATCGCGGCGAGAATTGCGATGATGGCGATGACCACCAGCAGCTCGATCAGGGTAAAGGCAATGAGTCCGGGCCGGTTGGTTGCACTTCCCGCTCCGCCGCGTCGCCGCTCCAAACTTGATTTCATCAGGTCAGGCCTTTCGCTGCCCCGGCACTGGCGGCCGGGGTGGTTGTGATTATTGATGGCAGTGAGAGAAGCTTCCGCGAGCCGCTGGAGAAAGCAAGCTCAGACAGAGGAAATTGTCGTGCCGAGGCTGGCTGAGCTGGATGTTGGACTCGGTTGATCGGAAACCCGAAGGCGACATGCTGACCGCTAGGGCGCGGTGAGCGTTGCCGTCACCGCCCAGGCGGCAGGGTGGTCACCGGTAGCCTTCCCACTCCGGCTCGTTGTCGAAAATCCAGCGGTAATATTCCTTCTCCTTCAACTGCGCGCCGGCGGCTTCATCCACGATCACCGTGCATCGTGCGTGGAGTTGCAGGGCGGTCGCGGTGACCATGCTGGTAATCGGGCCTTCGACGGCCTGCGCGAGCACATCCGCCTTGCTGCTTCCCGTGGCGAGCAAGACGCAACGGCGCGCTTCGATGATCGTGCCCACACCCATGGTGATGGCGCGGCGCGGCATCTTGTCCTCACCGCCGAACAGCGGCGCGTTCTGCTTCATGGTGGTGGGGGTAAGTGCCTTCACCCGCGTGCGGGAGCGCAAGGCCGAGAGCGGTTCGTTGAAGCCGATGTGCCCGGCCTTGCCAATGCCCACCAGTTGCAAGTCAATGCCCCCAAATCGCTGGATCATGGCTTCATACTGCCGGCACTCGGCGTCGAGGTCGGAGGCCAGGCCGTTGGGCAGATGCGTGTTCCGCGGGTCCACGTTCACATGGCGGAACAAGTGCCGCTCCATGTAGTGGCGATACGAATTCGGGTCGCTCGGGAACAACCCGACGTATTCGTCGAGGTTGAACGTGCTGCACAGGGAAAAATCCAGTTTCTCGGTCTGGTGCAGGCGCACGAGGTGGCGATAAACACATTCCATCGTGCTGCCGGTGGCGAGGCCGAGGACGAGATGCGGATTGGCGCGCAGATCGTGCGCCACGATGCGCGCCACGAGCGACGCGGCGGCCTCCTGGTTTGGTTGTATGATGACTTCCATCGTCGGGATTCAACCACGAGTTGATGCGAATGGACACCAAGAAATGACGGATGAGGAAACGCGGTGCTGGGAATCGAGGTTGATTTGGCCGTGGCTTTCTGGGACGTTCACTCGTACCAAACCATGGCACTGATCGCTTGTCCAGAATGCGGGAAACAGGTTTCAACCGCGGCCAAAGCCTGCCCGGGGTGCGGTTTTCCCTTGGCGGAGCAAGGCGGGCCGACCGGAAATGCCCCCGCCGGGGATGAGCTCTTGGCCGAAGTGCGTCCCTCGTGGTGGAATTATTTCTGGCACTGGGTTTTCTTTTTCCTGATCGTGCCGCCCTTGGTGGCCTGGTATCGCCGGGCTTCAATCGTGCTCCGGGTGTTTTCCGGCCGGATCACCATCGAACGTGGCGTGTTTTCAAAATGTTATCAGGATTACCTGCCGCGCGACATCCGCTCGATTGACATTGACCAAAGCCTGCTCGCGCGAATGGCCAACATTGGTGACATCACCATCTCAACCGCCGCGACGACGGAAGCTTCAGAGAAAATCGAAGGCATCCCGGACCCGAAAGCCATTCGCGAATTGATCCTCCGGCAACGGGGAAACGCCTGAGATTGCCCAGCATCAAAACTTCGGCAGCACATTGATGATGCCGCCGTCGGCGGGCATATAGTCGGGAACCGCCTGATGCACCCGCATCAAACGACCGTATTCCCGCTTCAAATCCGCCAGTTTCTGCGCCGCGGTGGGATCATCAATGAGGTTGCGCAGCTCCAGCGGATCGACGGCCAGGTGATACAACTCCGCCGAGTGGCGGCCCGGGCGGCCATCGCCGGGCGGGTATTGGATGTATTTCCAATCCGTGGTCCGCACGCCGCGAACGTTTGGCGTGTAGGGGAATTCCTGCTCATAGTTGTAGAAATAGAGGAATGAATTGCGCCAGCCGCTCGTCTTGCCAGTGAGCAAAGGCTTCCAGGAGCGCCCGTCAATGTTCGGGAGCGGCTTCCCACCACCCAAATCAATCACGCTCGGCGCAAGATCAAGATTGAGCACCATTTCCTCAATCACCGTCCCCGGCGGGATCAGCGGCGGATAGCGGACGAGTAACGGCACGCGGATGCTTTCCTCATACATCGTCCGCTTGTCCACGCGACCGTGTTCGCCGAGCGCGAACCCGTTGTCGGAAGTGAACACGATGACGGTGCGCGCCAGTTGGCCGGTCTCCTTGAGCGCGGCGTACAGCCAGCCCACACTATCGTCCACGGAGAGCAGGGTGCCGAGGTAGGCATGGACGAATTTGTCGTAGTCTCTGTAGTTGTAGAGCGGCCCGCCAGCGCCATGCCACGTGGGAAAACTTTCCGCCAGCCACGCCGGTTTGCCGTCGCGCCAGGCATCGTAGTTCACGGGTTTCACTATGGGCGACGCATCGAACGCGGACGCGTATTTCGGCTCCGGCTCAATCGGTCCGCCGTGGGGCGCTTTCTGGCCGAGCACCATGACGAAGGGCCGGTCGTGCTTTCGCCGCATCCATTCTTCCGCGTGTTCGGTGATGACGGTCGTGTAATAGCCTTTGATGAATTCGCGCCGTCCATTGATATTCCAATCGTTGTCAAAGTAACGGCCCTGCCCGCGATGGCTCATCCAGAAGTCAAAACCTGAGCGCGGCGCGTCGTTCGTTTCGCCCATGTGCCACTTGCCGAAGTAAGCCGTTTCGTAGCCAGCTTCGCGCAAGCGTTTGGGATAACTGGGCAGCGTGTCTGGATACTCCGTGAAATTGTTCAACACGCCGTGCCGGTGAGCGTAAAGCCCGCTCATCATCGTCGCGCGGCTGGGCGAACACAGCGACGTGGTCACAAACGCATTCGCAAAACGCGCGCCTTCAGCGGCCAGCCGATCGAGATTCGACGTCTTGAGCAGCGGATGGCCGACACAGCTCATCGCGTCCCAACGCTGGTCGTCCGTGACGATAACCACCACATTCGGACGCGGCGCGGACGCACCTAGCACCGGAAGGACTGGCGCCAGAAGGACGAGGGTCAGTAAACTTCGGAGGCGGGAAAACGTGAATCGCATGGCGGCGAGCTTAAGCCGACGCCTCATTGCGCCAAGTAAAAACCCGCCGCTGGAGCGCGGATTCGGCGTGCCGCGCTCCAACAAAAAGGCCGCCTCCCAAGGAAGCGGCCGAGGCTTGTGACTGTCATCAATTGCCCGGCATCGGCGGATCTGATTCCGGCGGCTTCGCGGCGGCCTGCCCTTTGCGCCGCACCACCGCCTGGCGCAACACATACTCAATCTGCCCATTCACGCTGCGGAGTTCCTCCTGCGCCCAGGCTTCGAGTTCATCCCAAAGCGCAGGATCCATCCGCAGCAGGAAACTTTTGCGTTCCGCCATGCCCGGTTAGGCGTATAGGGTGCCCGTGTTGACCACGGGATGGACTTCGGATTCGCCGCAGAGCACGACCATCAGATTGCTGACCATGGAGGCTTTGCGCTCGTCGTCGAGAATCAATACCTTCTTCTCGGCGAGTTCCCGCAAAGCCATTTCCACCATGCTCACCGCGCCATGCACGATCTTCTGCCGCGCGGCGATCACCGCTTCGGCCTGCTGCCGCCGCAGCATCGCTTGCGCGATTTCCGGCGCGTAGGCCAGATGCGTGAGGCGGGCTTCCTCGACCGCCACGCCGGCTTTGCTCAGGCGCTCTTCCAGTTCCCGTTTGAGCGCCTGCGAAATTTCCTCCACGCCGCTGCGCAAGGTGATTTCGTTCTCCTCGCCATTGTCGTAAACGTAAGCCGCCGCGAGGTGGCGCAAGGCGGATTCACTCTGAATCGAGACGTAATTCTCGTAGTCGTCCACGTCGAACATGGCCTGGGCGGTGTCTTGCACCCGCCAGACGACCACGGCTCCGATTTCGATCGGGTTGCCGCGCTTGTCGTTCACCTTGAGTTTCTCCCCGTTCATGTTCCGGGCGCGCAGGGAGATCTTGTTGCGCGAGGGATGCTGCTTCATGGCATTGGCCACCGCCTGTTTGTCGCCGGTCTTGCTCGCTTCGACAATGGCGCGCAACGAAGAAGGTCCGTTGGTGTAGAACGGATTGCCCCAGTGGAAACCACTTTTGCGCACGGTGCCCCGGTATTCCCCGAACAACACCAGCACGCGCGCCTGGTTCGGTTGCAGCGTGAAGAATCCGACGAGCATGATGATCGCCGCGATCAAAATCAGAATCCCCGGCAGGAAGAGCGACCAGACCGGAGGCCCGTGACGATTCGCGCCCATCACGATGGACGTGATGAACACGGCTGGCCCGCCAATCAACATCACAATGTTCAAGGGCAGGATTACCCACCCGTTTTTCACAGTCACCACTCGCTCACGATTCATGTTTTCAGTTGGCGTTTTCATTCAAGTTCACTCGCTTTCTTTGGCTCGGAGGATAACATTGCTGAGCTATCTATATGATATCATATTGAAATCTCCAAGGCGTGCAAGGAAAAAATGAAAAAGCCGGACGAGTGCGACTCGTCCGGCTTGTCAGATCTTTCAGCCTGAGCGGTTGGAAAGTCAGGCCAGACCGAATTCTTTCTTGTTCTGCTCGCACGAAACGAGCACGGGACGCTCGGCAAGTTTCGACTTGAGCAACGTTTGTTCATCCACGCCAGTCGCGAGCGGCAACGCAATCTGGCCGCCCTCGATGGCGCTGCGTTGCAGCGCCAGCATGATTTCCGCGCCGAGACAGGCGTGCTCAAAATTGCATTGGTGGGGATTCCGGTCGTTGTCCAGCCAGTCGGCCATCTCCTGGATGTACGGGGGCATGTCGGCGTCGTAATTCATCGCGCCTTCGCCGCTTTGATAGCCGCCGCTCTTCGTCACCGCGCGCCAGCCGCCATTCGTCAGCACTTCCACGAACCCTTCGGTGCCTTGGGCGCCGATGCGGTTCTTGCCCCACCACTTGGCGACTTCCGGTTGGTCGGGAGCGCCGGCCCCGCACTCATAAATGCCGCGCACGCCATTCGCAAATTGCACAAATCCCGCGATGTAATCGGGTGAGGGATGATTGTCCGTAAGTTTGGCCCGGCCGGCGGCCTGTGCCATCGCCCAGGTGGCGGGAGTGTAGTCATTGAACCAGCAGGTGTAATCAATCAGGTGGGAAAGCATGTGGGTCATCCACCCGGTGGCGCTGCCATAAACAGTATGGACGCGGCCGAGCGCCCCGCTCGCAACGATCTCTTTCACTTTTTGGTAATGCTTTCCATAACGATGCTGGTGGCTGACGACCACCTTCACGCCCGCGTGACGGATTTGATCGCGAACGATGAACAGTTCCGCGCTCGTGAGCGTGACGGGTTTCTCAAACGCAATCAGCTTCGCGCCGGAATCCACCGCGGCCTTGATCATGGGCGTGCGCAGATTCGGCAGCGTGCAGAAACAAAATACGTCGGGCTTCACGGCTTTAGCCAAAGCGGCGGCGTCCAGGCTCTTTTCGGGATTGCCGAGCTTGGGGGCGGCATCATCGAGCCGCTTCTGGTCAATATCGCAAATGCCGACGACCTGGAATTTGGGGTTGGCGTTGAAACTGGTGGCGTGGTGCATGCCGCGCTTGCCCATGCCGACCACGAGGACTTTGTATTTGCTCATAAAGGGTTTCGTTTACTAAAAGAGGGTGCCCGGCTGGAGCCAAGCACCCTCGCTGGAGTTAATCTCGGCTCACTTGCAGCAGGCGCACGTCGGCCCGCACTGGGCGGCGCCGAGTTGGGTGCTGCCGGACGCGGCATTGGCTTTGTCCCATTCCTTCACCTTGGCAATGACGTAGTCCACTTCTTCGGCGGTGAGTTCAGGGAACATGGGCAGGCTTACGCAGCAGGCGGCGTTGGCTTCGGCGTTGGTCACCGGTCCGACCACGCGTGCGTTCTTGCCCCACGGATAACCGGCCTGCTTGTGAATGGCGATGGAGTAATGGGTCTTGGCGTCCACGCCGTTGGCCACGAGGAAATCCACGAGCTTATCGCGTTGCTCCGCCTTCTTCGTCTCGATGACATAGAGGTGGAACACATGCCGGTAGCCGGGCAACGCCACGGGCAGGTCGAAGGTGGTCGAACCTTTCAAGCCGGCGGTGTAGCGATCCGCCCATTTCCGACGCTGGTCGTTATACTGGTCAATGTGCTTGAGCTTGGCGCTGAGGATGCCGGCGTGCAGGTCGTCGAGCCGGCTGTTGAAGCCGAAGCTGTGGACATTGCGGGCGGTCGAGCCGTGATTGCGCAGCCGGCGCACGGCGGCGTCAATTTCCGCATTATTCGTCACCAGCGCCCCGCTGTCACCGAACGTGCCGAGGTTTTTCTGGATGATGAAGCTGGTGGTGGCCACGTCGCTGAGTTGTCCGATCTTGAAGCCCGGTCCCGCGGCCCCGATAGCCTGCGCGTTGTCCTCGATGAGCTTGAGCTTGTGTTTGTCGGCGATCTTCTTGATCGCGATCATGTCGGCGCATTGGCCATAAAGGTGAACCGGGATGATGGCTTTGGTCTTGGGCGTGATGGCCGCTTCGATTGTATCCGGGCAAATGCACTTGGTCTTGGGGCAGCAATCCACGAGGACGGCGGTGGCGCCGGCGATCCAAATGGCTTCCGCCGTGGCGAAGAAGGTGTTGGCATTGGTGATGACTTCATCGCCCGGGCCAATGCCCAGCGCCATGAGCGCAAGCCAGATGGCGTCGGTGCCGTTGCCCAGACCGACGGCGTATTTGGTGCCGTGGTAGGTGGCGAGTTCGGCCTCGAAGCGTTTCAGCATCGGGCCCTGAACGTAGTTACCGCTCAACAACACTTCCTGGATGTTGGCGTCAATTTCTTTTTGGATGTTCTTGTATTGGCGAACATGGCCGTAGAATTCAACTTTCATGATTAGCAAAGCTATCGAAACGCGAACCCGAAACAAGTTAATTGTCGGTGAACCTTTTTGAAACCGACTATCGTGGGCGGTAATCGTAACGCCCCGGCAGGGCCACTGAATTCCACGCCGGCCCGCCGGTCAGGAATTATCGCCGTCCAGCAGCCGCCCAAGGCCGCCCAGGGCTGAACCTTCCTCGCGTCCGCCTTTGCGCGAGGCCATGACAATGCGGTCGGCCATGCGGCTCAAGGGCAGTGATTGCAGCCAGATTTTTCCCGGGCCGCGCAGGGTGGCAAAGAACAAACCTTCGCCGCCGAGGAGCGCGGACTTGATCTTGCCGACGAATTGAATGTCGTAGGCCACTTTGGGCTCGAAAGCGACGATGCAGCCGGTGTCCACCCGCAGCACCTGGCCGGGGGCGAGCACGCGCTCGTGGATGTTGCCCCCGGCGTTCAAGAACGCCCAGCCGTCACCCTGCAGCCGCTGCATGATGAAGCCCTCGCCCCCGAAGAACCCCGCGCCGATCTTCTTGTTGAACGCGATCCCCACGCTCACACCCTTGGCGGCGCAGAGGAAGGAATCCTTTTGCGCGATGAGTTCGCCCCCAATTTCGGCGAGATGCACCGGAATGATTTTGCCGGGATACGGCGCCGCGAACGCCACCCGCTTCTTGCCTTGGACGCGATTTTGGAAAATGGTCATGAACAACGACTCGCCGGTGAGCAGCCGTTTGCCCGCGCCCATGAGCGCGCCCATGAAACCGCTGGTCTGCTGCGAGCCATCGCCGAAAATGGTTTCCATCTCGATGCCGTCGTCCATGTACATCATGCCCCCGGCTTCCGCGACAGCGGCTTCCATGGGGTCGAGTTCAATTTCGACATACTGCATGGCATCGCCGTGAATCTGGTAATCAATCTCGTGCATTGGGTTCATGGCTGGTCTTTCATAATTTGATTTTAGCTGGGCGAATTGTGCAATGGTCCGGCGTCTGTCGCAGCTATAAAATCTCCTCCGGCTTGTAGGAGACGAGTCGCGAGCCGCTGACTTCCTGCGGCGCGAATGGTCTCCGGTTGAAGTTTGAGCCTCTTCCCGTCGGCGGCTACGCGCCGACGGGCGGTTCAAGCCGCATCACTTGATCGTGATCGAGATACTCGCTGCAGATGCGGAAGAAGTCGGTCCGCGTCGCGGCCCGGCGGATCTGATGCAGGAACTGGCCCTCCACGCCGACGCCTTCGCCGAGGTAGTTCATGAATTTCTTCATGCGCTCGACTTGAATCTTTTCCGGCGCGGCGAAGCTAGCCTGCGATTCCCAGAGCGCCGTGATGTATTCGATCACGTCGCGACCGGACGGATAAGTGACCGGGTTACCCCGCAGGCGCTGGCGGATTTGATCGAACAGCCATGGGCTGCGAATCACGCCGCGACCAATCATCAGTCCCTGCGCCTTGGTTTGCGTCACCACCTCCAGCGCCTGGTCGGCGGAATAGACGTGACCGTTGGCACAAATGGGACACTTCATCGCCTCGGCCGCGTGCCGGATCAAATCGTAATGCACCGGCAGCCGATACATTTGCGCCACGGTGCGAGCATGAACCGTGAGCAGGTCAAGCGAGTGCTTCGCGAAGATGGGTAGCAGGGAGTCGAACTCGTCGGGTGAAGCGAATCCCACGCGCGTCTTGACCGTGAACTTGATGCTCACCGCGTCCCGCAGCGCGCCGAGGATGGCATCAATCCGCTGTGGCTCGCGCAGCAGTCCGCCCCCCGCGCACTTTTGGTAAACAATGGGCGCGGGGCAGCCGAGGTTCAGATCAACCGCGGCGACGGGGAGGTGTTGCAGTTCCTTCGCCGTGCGGACGAGCGACGGAATGTCGTTGCCAATCATCTGCGCGACGACGGGTCGGCCGGTGGCATTCTGTTCGATGGATGCGACAATCCATTTCTCCAGGCGCGACGAGGCGTGAACGCGGAAGTATTCCGTCCAGTAAATGTCCGCGCCCCCGTAACGGTGCATCAGCTTCCAGAACGCGCCGTCGGTCACGTCCTGCATCGGGGCGAGCGCGAGGAATGGCGTTGGGCCGCGCAGCCCGGCTTCAAACTGAGCAGGCGGGTTCACGCTTGAGGCTGCGCGCCACGCGCCCCAACGAGCTTGTTGGTTATCCCCGCCATCAGGAGGGTCACCATCGCGCCGATGAGCGTGAACCACGGCCAGAACACTTTGTGGGCTTCCGTCTTTCCATCCACGTTCACGTTCCATGAAAACTGGCTCACCCAGATCATTGTGAACAGCGCGGCGAACATGCCGGTGATGACGGAAACGGCCCGGCCGTTTTTCCAGAACACCGCCAGGATCAGTCCGCCGAGGAGCGCGCCGCTGGTCAATCCGCGCAACGTGAACGCCGCGTTCATCACAAAGGCCACTTCCCGGCTCAAGTAGGCGGTGAAAATCAGGATGGCCGCCCACGCCACGGTGCTCCACTTGCTAAAGCGCAGGTAAAAATTCTCGCTGCGCCGACCGTGTTGGCCCTTCACGAAATCCATCGTGCTCACGCTCGACAACGAAGTGAGCGCAGAGCTGACGGATGACATCGCGGCCGAGAGAATTGCCACGATGAGAAACCCTTTCAGCACATGCGGCACCTCGGTCATCATGAAGATCGGGAAGATGAAGTCGTTGGCCTTGATGCCTGGCTGCGCTTCCGGCAGCGGGATTTTAAACGGATGGCCCTGGTAGAACACCCAGAGCATCACGCCCACAAACAAGAAAATCAGGAACAGCGGAAACACCAGCGCGGCGCTCAACACGAGCGCCTTTCGGCCATCGGCAATATTCTTGCACGCGAGCACGCGCTGGACGATGAGCTGTTCCGCGCCATGCGACGACAACACCAGCACCGTGCCGCCGATGACCCCCATCCAGATGTTGAACGGTTGCTGCAGGCCAAACTCCGGATTGAACCAGTGCAGCTTGCCCGCCTGCGCCGCCTGCGACAGCACGCTGGCAAACCCGCCGTCCACCAGCGTCGGGATGTAGAACAGGGCAAACAAACCGCCCAGCAGAAACAATCCGAACTGCACTGCGTCCGTCCAGATGACCGCCTTCACGCCACCGACATAGGTGTAAATCAGCGACAGCACGACAAACAGGACGATGGCCGGCAACACGCCAATGCCCAGCATGAGTTGAATGGGTATGGAGACAACGTACACCCGCACCCCGGCGGCCAGGGTTTCGCTGATCAGAAAAAATCCGCCTGCCGTTTGTCGCGCGGAAGTGCCGAGACGATCCGAGAAAAGCTGGTAGGGCGAGTAGATTTCGCCCTTGAGATAATGGGGCACCATCACGACGGCGAGAATGAGCCGCGCGAGGACGTAACCAATGATCATCTGGATGAACGCGATGTTGCCGCCGTAGGCTAGCGCCGGCACCCCGATGATGGTGAGCGCGCTTGTCTCTGCGGCCACGATGGACAGGCCGATGGCCCACCATGGTGTGTTGCGGTTGCCGAGAAAATAGTCGCGGGTGTTGTGCTGGTCTTTGCCAAACCACATTCCCAGCGCAATGATGCCGCCAAGGTAGGCGAAAATAATGATCCAGTCGGCAAGGTTGAAGTATGTGTTCATTGGGTCGCAGCCCACCATTTCTGGCGCAGCGGGCGGGGGAAGGCGAGGAAAAACTACACCTTGGAAACGGTTCCGAGTTTGCCCACAATGGCCTCCACGGTCGCCGGCAGCGGCGCGCAGAGTTCGTCGAACACTGCCCGACAATCCGCTTCTGTGAAATGGAGCGAACGCGCGGCGGCGTGGATGAACCCGCGCGTGGTTTGGTGCGCGTAGCCGAGCAATCCCTGGCGCAGGGGCAGCGAATAAACCGCCAGCGTCAAACCGTACACCAATGTATGCCAGCCGTGGGCTTCGCCGCTTTCCACGGCGGCTAGGTAGCGTTGCACCCCGCGCTCGTCGCGCAGCGGTCGGAGCTTCTGGAGTTGCGCCTGACCGACCCGGCGGCTGGCCGCGGCCAGATCCTGAAGCATTGGCTCGGTGGCCAGTTGCTGGTCGAACGTGATGAGTTCACGCACTTCGTTGTGGCTGGCGTGGGCGAAAGCTTTCTGAATCGCCGGCAATTCGTGCGGCAGCAGCATGCGCTTGTGGTAACACCGGAGGAATTCCCCCAGGGCCGGCAGGCTGGAAACCGGGCGCGCACGCCATGAATCCGCCAGCGCGTGCAGCGACGCCAGTCCATCCGCCGAACCAAGTTGCTCGACGAGCGGATGCGCGTCCCCCAGCCATTCGGCGGGGTCGTGGGTCAGTTGCGGTTGCGGCCACATATTGCTGCATGAAAAGCTAAGTCTGTGCCGCAACCGTAGGCGAGCGATAAAAGTTCACATCGGACAATTAAATCCCTTGCCTCCCAGAAACGCGCTCTTTAGTGTTTAACTCCAGCACAACACTTATACGGCGCGCGAGGACGACTATTCTTGCGCCGACCCTGACTTTTAGTGGCCGGCGCTGGCGTTGACGACTCGCACGCTTAAACGAAATTTATGAGCAACGAATCTAAAAACGTTCCCTATCCCGGCATCCCCGCAACTTCCGACGGCGCCGGGGGCGTCGTCTGGGTTGACACTCACATCACCCACGGCGCGTGTGCTTACCCCATCACGTCGTCCACGACGATGGGCACGGGCTACGAAACCGAAGTCTCCAACGGGAAGAAAAACCTCTGGGGTGACACAATCACCTTCGTCCAGCCGGAATCCGAGCACTCCGCCGCGACAACGTGCGAAGGCTTCGCGCTCGCGGG
>JADLHS010000160.1 GCA_020848635.1 Limisphaerales bacterium | reverse complement strand
TGGGCGCTGGGCCTGTTTGCGCCCGGCGCCGGCTCGTTGGAATACGGCAATGCTTCCGAGAACTTTGGCAGTGTCGTTGGCCGGATCACCTGGCTGCCGTACTATCATCCCGACGCGGACGATCCCGCCGGCAATCGCCTCGTGCATCTTGGCCTCAGCGCCAACGTCCTCTACTCATCCAGCAGTACGTTGCGCTATCGGTCGCGGCCCGAGTCCTACATCGCCCCCTACGTCCTTGACACCGGCGACGTTCACGCCAGCCGCGCCGCGAACTTCGGCGTCGAGGCCGCCTGGGTAAACGGTCCCCTTACCGTGCAGGGGGAATTCATTCGTTCGGGGATCGGCGAAGATGGCGCGGGCGAGCTGTTCTTTTCCGGCTACTACGCTTCCGCGAGCTGGTATCTGACCGGTGAAAGTCGCCCTTACAACCCGGCAACCGGTGCGTTCCAGCGCCTAATTCCGCGCCACGATTTCCACTTCGGCCAGAGCGGCTGGGGCGCCGTCGAACTGGCGGCCCGATTCTCGCATACGGACCTGTCCGATGGCCCGGTTGCGGGCGGGCGGCTGAACCTGCTCATGGCGGGTGTGAACTGGTACCTGCAACCCCATGTACGCTGGATGTTCAATTACGGCATGGGGCGCACGGTCAGCGGCGGCGAGGAAGGAGACCTCTTCATTTTTCAAACCCGCATCGGCATTGACTTCTGAGCAAGGCACACCTGATTGGCCAACCTCGCCCGGCCAGCGAGTCGCCAACGGCAGACATGTCGAACTGCCGATACCGGGCGCACTCCGCACCATTGACCGCTTGGGCCGCATCCCCCCCAGAGCAAGCCAAGCGATGCGCCAAGCCCGGAAAGCGATGGTTTTGGAAGGGCTGTAAGCCGATTTCTGTCTGCCCGGATCGCTCCGGGGAGAGAATCATTTGTCTTAGCAGCCAATACCCGGAACCCGCTCCGCTTGCGCGGAAACTGGAGCGGGCCGCTCCGAAGGTTCCCTATTTGGCCTTGCACCCGATGGGGTTTTCCGTGCCGCGTCGCTTGCGCTCCGCGCGGTGCGCTCTTACCGCACCTTTTCACCCTTACCCCGACCGCGTTGCCACGACCGGGGCGGTTTGTTTTCTGTGGCACTGTCCGTCGGGATGCCTCGCGGCATCCGCGCCCGTGTGTATCTCCGACCGAATCGGAGTTACACGGCATCGCGCCCTATGGAGTTCGGACTTTCCTCCCCCGGCTCGCGCCGGGAGCGATTCTCCGCCCTTCCAAAACCACTAAGACGGTATGTGAAACCAATTATTCCTCAAGCAGCGAATTCTCTGGGGCGTCGACCGTGAGAAGGGGCTACTCGCATTGCATTTGCAATTGGACGTGGCGGAGCGCGAGACCCGTGCGGCCGAGGACGGGCCCATGAGCAACTTGCGCCGTTGAACCTCGGTCGTCGCGAAGGGCGGTAAGCCGCAGGCCGTCGTAGCTGGCGAAGCGGGGAGTCAGCAGGGAGATGAGCCGCCCAGTTCCACGCGCTGCCAGCCGCGTGTGGGACGCGGGTTGTCTGGAGCGCCCAACCCGTGGCGGCGCGGAGTGTCGAGCCGCAGCGGGAGGTCGAGGCGGCAAAGCCTTTGGCGTAACCCAAATGATCCGTCAACTCCGCCGCCATGGCTTTTTCCAGCGACCGTTCTTGGAGTTGCTTGAACGGTCCATCCTCCCCCAACAAATCTTCGGGCTTAGGATAATCCTTGCGCAGTTCGTTCACCACGTCGTCAGTTATGGCCATTGTCACTTATGCTCTCACGCACCTGGCCCCTTACACAGAAGACTTTCTAGCGTCGTTGTAAGAGCGGGCGAGCTTCTTGCGTTGCATTTCTTCCAGTTCTTTCCGGAACCGTTCGGGGCTGAAAACTTCCCGCTTTTTGAAGGGGCGACTTGTCAGCGCAGGCAAAACCGTCCTGACGTTTCCGGTTGTAGTGGCGCGCTGCTATCGGTATATCTTCAGCGTGACGTTGCCGACTTTGCCTAACTCAAACCGTTTGGCGGGTCTGGGCTTGGCGGTCTTCCCGTTGGCGCTGGGGGGCTTTTCCGGTCGCGCGGGTTGGCAACCTGTTGGCAGATGTAACAGTCTTTGTTTCTTGGAATTTTTAGAAGCGTTTCGGTCAATGGCATCAATAGTCCTAAGCCAGTTTAGCTCAGTGGTAGAGCAACGGTTTTGTAAACCGTCGGTCGTCGGTTCAAATCCGACAACTGGCTCCATTTTTTGTTGCTCGCGCAACAGGGGGTAAGCCCTGTCGGAGGGGCCACGGTCAGTGAGAATGGCAGTAAAGCGGCCGGGCGGAGTCGCCCGCGCCCGGAATTGGGTCAATCCTCCAAATACCAAAACGAGTGGACGATCTGACGGTTGCGCCACTCCCAGAGCTTCTTGAAGGGCACGCGCTCGGCGTGTCCGTCCAACAGCGCGACATTGGCGCCGTTGTTGTGAACGGTCGGTCTGGCATTATTGAACGAAAACTCCCCGGCGTAAACGCCAGCGCTGCTGTCCATCATCCCGTCGCCATCGAGGTCCTTGTCGAAAGCCCAAGCCATCGGCGAGTACACATAGTGCGTCACGGCATCCATGTACAGCATGGCATCGGCGGGCTTCTTGATGCGGGTGGCGGGGATGGGTTTCATGTTGTTGCCGTAATAAAAAGGCCCCGTCAGCGGGTTGCCGAAGGAGCCGTAATAGACGCCAATCCAACAGTTCCATTCGGTCCAACCGGCCACCACAGAACTCGCCAGCGGCGGCGGCCCGACTTTGCCGGCCGGACATTTGCGAACTTCGGCCGTATAGGCTTCCATGTTGCCCGGGGCTGCGGCGGACGCTTTCACCACGTAGGGGGCGAGTTTCTGATACCAAAACAGCGTGGTGGAGGTGTAAGGGTAAACGTCGCCGAACAGCGGAAGCTTGTCGTCGTTGTCGCCCCCGTACATGACGGTCGCAAGCCCCCACTGTTTCATGTTGGACAGACACTGGATGCTCTGGGCTTTGGCTTTGGCTTTGCTCAAAGCCGGCAGGAGCATCGCTGCCAAAATCGCGATGATCGCAATGACCACCAGCAGCTCAATGAGGGTAAAGCCCGGCCGACCGGCGCGTCGGGGTCCGAATCGGCAAAGATCCGAGGTGCTCATAGTTTCTTCGCGTCGAACTTAGAACCGCCGTCTGGTTGCGTCAAGCCGCGGTGAGTGGAATGTCGCGGGTCTCCAGACCGGGAATGACGGCAAGCAGCGTCGGGATTTCACTTCTGGAGCGGGATCACTTTTTCGCCGCCTCCGCGGCAGCTTGTGAAACCTTAGACTTCTGACCGTACGCAAGCGTTTCACCCGACCCAGATCGGATCCGGGCTTGAAAAACAAGCGCGGGGGACAGCTCTTTTCTCGTCCCGGCGGCATCCGCCGATTTTTGTCCCGTCGCTCGCACGGTTGCCCACACAACGCGGTTCGATTCCGTCGAACCAGGCGACGTCACACGCACCGGACCTTCCTTGAGTTCATAATAGGCCGCTGAATCCGGCGTAAGCCCAATCTCCAGTTCAACGGGTGCGCTCACTTTCGCCAACGGTCTGATGGTGAACATCACTTGCGCGGGCGAATTGGTTCCGGGCACCGCGGCGAGCTCCGCCGTCAGACTCGGCGCCACGTCGAACGCTAGGTTCAGCAACTCTTCCGAGTAGGGCTTCGCCTTGGCCATCACTGCCGCCCGGCCCCGGGACTTCTTCATTTCAAAACTGTCGATTAGCGTATTATTTGTGGTAAAGGCCCGCCCCTTCAGCTTGGTTGGGGTTGCTTCGATGACCAGAAAATGATTGGTCGCCACTTGCGAGGCCAGCGCTGGATGCGGCATGGTCGTGTAGAGCGGCGCACCGCCGCCGCCGGTGGTGATATGCGTGATGGGCCAGGGGTCCGGGCCGGTCGTAGGGACGACGGGATGAAAACGCTCGTAAATGTGCGAATGGCCTCCAATCACGAGGTCCACTTTAGCCTGATGAAATAGCGGCAAGTAAGCGGCGTGCCCCCAATGCGAACCGTGCCCGCCGATGTTGAACATCGGAACATGCAAAATCACGACCTTCCAGGGCGCCTTCGCGGTCTGGAGATCGCGTTGGGCGAACGCGAATTGCTCGTCGGTTGCCTTCTCGTAACGATAATCCAGCGACAGCACATGCACGGGACCGACATCGTATGCGTACCAGGCCGTTTGCTTGCCCGGCAGATGCAAATAATGCAGGTAATTGATGCCATCCTGCTCATGGTTGCCGATCGCCGGCAGGATGGGCACTTCGTCAATCACCTGGGCCAGCGGCTCGAAGAATTCCTTCCCCCACACATCATAGCGTTTCCCGGCACTGACCAGGTCGCCCGTGTGCAGGATGAAATCGGGTGAGTAACGCTTAAAGTTCGCCGCTATCGCCGCGTGAAGTCTTGGATTCGAGCGTGTGTCGCCATAGGCGATAAACGTGACTTTGTTTGGATGGGCGCCAAAAGTCCTGAATTTTCTGATCGGCGTGCGCACGCCATCGGTCTCCGCCGAGTACGTATAAACGGAATTTGCGGCCAAATTCGTGAGCGTCATTTCGTAGAGGAACACCGCGCCGGGGACGCTTTCCCCAGCGACATTGCCGCCCGGCTTTGTCGCTTCCAAAATCAACTCGCGCGGCGCATCCAGCCACAACTCCTGGTTGCGCCGGCCCTTGAGACCGTAGTGAACGACGCCGGGTCTGTTTGTCGGCGACTCCCACAGGATCGTCATCGTGTCGGCCCCGGGTGCCTGCAGGTACGGCCCTTTGAGAAAGGCTCGAGAGCTCTCCTGCCCGGAAGCGATTGCCCCAAACGAGAAGAGCAGCGCGATCACAAGCCAGCCACCGCGAGCGCTAGCGGGCGGCTTGATGACGGAAGAATGACAGATCATAGCCCAAATCGTGCTCTAAAG
This sequence comes from Limisphaerales bacterium, assembly GCA_020848635.1. Taxonomy (GTDB): domain Bacteria; phylum Verrucomicrobiota; class Verrucomicrobiia; order Limisphaerales; family JADLHS01; genus JADLHS01. Next base: position 9,095 of record JADLHS010000160.1, on the reverse strand, counting down.
TTGAGAGGCAAACAAGCCCCGCCTTCTACGCTGGCTTCGCGAGTGGACGGATGCGGTCAAAGCGGATATGGTCCGGGGCGCATGAGATTGAAAGTGTTTGGGAGTGCAACTTGGTTGTCGCTGTGGTTTGTACTTGCGGCGAATGCCGGCACGAGGGGCTGGTACGATGTAACTGAGTTCGGGGCCAAGGGGGACGGGCTGACCATCAACACGGCGGCGATCAACACCGCAATTGAGCAAGCGGTCAAGAACGGTGGGGGAACCATCTTCTTCCCCGCCGGAAATTTTTTGTCCTATTCGATCCGTTTGCAAAATAACATTTCGCTCTATTTGGACCAGGGAGCGGTTCTCATTGCGGCGAAGGAAGTGGACGGCGTCGGTTATGATGATCCGGAGCCCAACACCCCCTTCGATGCGTACCAGGATTTCGGGCATAATCATTGGAAGAACAGCCTGATCTGGGGCATCGGGCTGCATGATATTTCCATCCACGGCGCGGGCATGATCTGGGGCCGGGATTTGACGCATGCCAATCGCGCTGTCAAAGGTGCCGGCGACAAAGCCATCGGGCTCAAGCTGTGTCGCAATGTTTCCATCAAAGACATTTCCATCCTTCACGGCGGGCATTTTGGGATTCTGGCCACCGGGGTTGACAATCTGACGCTGAGCAATCTCAGAATCGACACTGACTGCGACGGCTTCGATGTTGATTGCTGCAAGAACGTCCGCATCGACAATTGCACCGTCAACTCTCCCTTCGATGACGCCATTTGTCTGAAAAGCTCCTTGGCGCTCGGCTATCCACGCGCCACCGAAAATGTGACGATCGCCAACTGCCAGGTCAGCGGGTACGAGCTGGGCAGCTTGTTGGATGGCACTTTCAAGCGAACCTACAAGGAGTTTCAGCCCAACGCCTGCCCCAATGGCCGCATCAAGCTGGGGACGGAGTCAACGGGAGGCTTCAAGAACATCACGATCGCCAATTGCATCTTCGATTTTTCATTTGGCCTGGCCCTGGAAACGGTTGATGGCGCCCCGCTGGAGGATGTGAGCATTTCCAACCTGACGATGCGCGAGATTGTGGACTGCCCGATCTTCATTCGCTTGGGCGCCAGGATGCGCGCCCCGGCTGGCACGCCGATGAGCACCTGCCGCCGCATCAACATCAGCAACGTGGTGGTGCATAATGCTTATCACAAATACGGATGCATCATCAGCGGGTTGCCCGGCCATAATATTGAGGACTTGGAACTGAGTAACATCCAGATTCATTACGCGGGTGGGGGCACCAAGGAAATGGCCAACCGGCAGGTGGAGGAATACGCGAAAGCGTACCCGGAGCCGGAGGATTTTGGCATCATGCCCGCGTACGGATTTTTCTTCCGGCACGTGAAGCATCTCAAGGTGCATGATGTAAAGGTGGCATTTGTGAACGATGAGCAACGTCCCCCATTTGTATTGGATGACGTGGAGGACGCAACCTTTCATCATGTGGCCAGCCAGAAGGCCGCCGGGAGTCCCGGTTTTCAGTTGAACTGCGTCAAGGACGTTACCTTGCACCAATGCCAGGGAACCGAAGATGTGGTGATCCCGACCGCTCAGAAAAAGGCATTGTAGTCACCAGAGCCTTCCGCAGTTCCCTCGGACCTCTGGCTGGACCGTTTCCCGAAAGGAAGCCAGCCCCGTTTCTTTCCGGTGCCTCAGGCCGCGACGGTTGGTAACAATTACACGGCCACCGGGAACTTGATCGCCGGATGCGGGTTGTAATCAACAATCTCGAAATCTTCGAACCGATAATCGAGAATTGAGGCTGGCTTCCGCTTAAGGACCAGCCGTGGAAGCGGGCGCGGCTCACGCGAAAGCTGCTCCACCACCCCATCGAATTGGTTGACGTAGATATGACAGTCGCCTCCGGTCCAGATAAAGTCGCCTGGCCGCAAGTCACATTGCTCGGCGACCATGTGCGTTAGCAGCGCATATTGCGCAATATTGAAGACCAGACCCACGGGGGAATCGGCGCTTCGCTGGTAAAGCTGGCAAGATAGTTTTCCATCGGCCACATAGAACTGGAACAAAGTGTGACAGGATGCCAGGGCAGCACGCCTTTCCTTGACGTTGGCCTGCGGGCTCACCCGTTCGTTCGGAAGCACGGCCGGATTCCAAGCACTCACGATGTGCCGCCGTGAATTCGGATTGGTGCGGATTTGTTCGATCACTTGGGTGATCTGATCAATTCGCTCACGATCCGGGCCTTGCCACGCGCGCCACTGCGCACCATACACGGGCCCTAAATCGCCTGCTTCATCCGCCCAGGCGTCCCAAATGTGAACATTGTGATCTACCAGGTACTTGATGTTGGTATCGCCAGCCAAAAACCAGAGCAGTTCGTAGATCACACCCTTAAAAAAAACCTTGCGGGTTGTCACGAGGGGAAATCCCTTGGCCAGGTCGAAGCGCAACTGCGCGCCAAACAGACTTTTGGTTCCCGTTCCGGTCCGGTCTCCGCGCGCGGCACCGTGATCAAGGATGTTCTGCAATAGCTCGAGATACTGAATCATCGCGGCAAGGATATAACCACGAAGCGCCCGAAGCACACGAAAGAAAAAACGGCGGAACCGGGTGAAGGCCGACGGGATCCAGGTGGCGCGCTTGGGATGAACACTGCCTAGCGATACCGCTCACTACGGGATCGCTACTGGGTGACTGCGGTGATGGCGAAGAATTGTGGGTCCAACCAATGTGGCCAAGCTGAGATTCGCCGACGAGGGTTCCCCGGCACTGCGATTGTCCATAGGATGGGGTGGAAGTAACCGGTTTCTAAATGCGGGCATAACCGGCAGCAAGCAACGTCGAACCGTCAGCCCACAGCGCTTCGACCTCTGAATTCTCATAAGCGGCACCCAAACTTGTGCTCATGTCCACATACGACTCCGCTGTGCCAAACCAAATCCCGGCATGAGAATTCGCACCAAAAATGGCACGCCCTCCTTGTTGACTGCCCGTGGAAGCGTATGCATCGGATCTGAAAGCTCCAGCAGGATGCAGGTCCACAATGGTGATGACCTGTGCCCCCGCCATCAGAGGCAGGAAAGCGAAGAGGCCCGATCCGGCGGACGCTCAGAGCTTTCCGATGATGTTGAACATGGGCTTTCGCATCGGGGGTGACTTGGGGTTTTGGTAATCGGCGACTGAATTTACGCTACACATCCGGCCGGAATCCATCACTCAGAAACCCAAGGATTCTTTGTTGTTCATTGTCTGGTGAAATTCTGAAGTTGTGCGGCACCCTGCGTGGCGCAGGCATCCTTGCCGGCGGCTTCGGGAGCTTTCGTTGTAGCCGGTTCGGCAACCTTCGGCATTTCGATTCGGATCGGGTCGGGCTTGGCGATTGATTTCTCCGACGGCGTTTTAGCCTTACCTCTCGGCACTTTAATCAGCTTGCTCTCCTTGGCGAGTTCATCCAGGAACACGACGATCAGGCTCTGCAATTTGCGCTTCTGGCGGGAAAGGAAATAGGCAAATAGCGGTAGCGTAAGCACCAGCAAAACCAACCACCACTCCCAACCGCCGAAAAACCCAACCACCATAGCCTCCAGACCGAGCAGGGCCCAAAACGCGACCTTGGCCTGCCAGGACCAGCGGGCCCGCAATTGACAGCAGATGAGTTGTCGCCCACGCGGATGATCTTCGGCGGCGGTGATCAACTGGACGTGACTCCACCGGTTGCCGTAAATTTCCACGTCGAATTCGCTCCAACCGATGTCCGAGCGGTTGGGCCAGTTGCGGCGGTTGAGCTCCCGCAGGACGTGCGCCAGCAACGCGACCCGGTCGATGCGCCGCTCGGCCCAGTAACGGACTTCCCCCAGCGAACCCGGATCGTCCCGCAGTGCAACGGAATCGAGCGTTTCCTGGACCGGTTCGCTCCGGAGCTGACTGGATAGGCGACCCTGGTGGCGTTCCCAGCCACGGAAGATTGGCTGCAAAAAAAACAGCAAGGCCACGAGCGGGCGCGACCACCAACGCCGCTTTCCTTTGGGCAAATTCGCTTGAACACCCGCGGCGACGGCCACGCCCACGGAAAGCAGCAGGCTCGCGAGCGCCAACGGTAACAGACCCGGAAACGTGAAGGACAACACCCACAGCGGCAGCGTAACGAGGATGTGATACTCGAGCGTGGTGAGCAGCATTAACGTCAGAGCCGGTTCGGAAGCGTAGAGCGATTGAAACGGCGCGCTGCCGAACAACCCGCGATAGATGATCGGCGGCCGCAGCAATACCCCGAACTTCGACGGCGTGTAAATCCGTCCGCGCCAAACACTGTCGCCGAACGCATTGAAGTATTCCGGGTGTTTGCGTACGAGCAGGGCCTCCGCCTCGCCGTAGCCACGTTGTTGTTTCAAATACGCGCCCAGCGTTGAGCGCCGGTAGTGCCAGACAAACGCCGCCGGACTGAATCCAATTTTGAACCCCGCCTGCTGCAATCGCCAGCAGAGGTCCACGTCGTCACCGGCCTTGCGAAACATGGGGTCGAAGCCGCCCACGGCGGTGAGCGCGGTTTTGAAAAAGGCCATGTTACAACCCGGGATGTGTTCGGCTTGACGATCGTCCAGCATGACATGCGCGGGACCGCCGGGCGAAACCATCACGGCCGCGGCCACGGCGGAATCCTCCGGCGGCAGCAAATTCGGTCCGCCCATCGCCACAAACTCGCTGGCCAGCAAATCGGCCACGAGATAATAAAGCCAGTCCGCATCCACCCGGCAGTCCGCATCCGTGAACGCGACAATTTCGCCCGTGGCGGCGGCGATGCCGGTGTTACGGGCGACCGACAGCCCTAAGTTCGTTCCATGCCGGTAGTAGCAGAACTTCCCACCGGTCGCGCTGGTCACCAACTGGTGCGATGTCCCGGCGGGCGAATCCGCAGCCGGGGCGCTTTCTTCCCGAAATGCCTCGCCGGAGATTTCCCCGCGCCGAAACCGCTCGGCCAGTTGCGGCGTGGTATCGGTGGAGCCGTCGTCCACGAGAATCACTTCGTAGTCGGGATAGTTCAGGTTGCGCAACGACTCGAGACACGCCTTCAGCGTGCGGTCGCCATTGAAGCTGGCCACAACGACGGAGACTTTCGGTGTGCGCGGCAGCGCAAACCGCGGTGCGGTGCGGTACATCTGCTGGACCACGCCAAACGACGCCTTCCGTTCTCGGGTAGCCGTGGTCAACCCCATTTGCCAGTCCGTGATTGCCGCGCCGCCGCGGTACCAATCGTCGGTGAAGCTGAACACGACCGCGCCCGCCAAGCCGCCGCGAAAGGCGAACTCAATCTGCCAGGCCAGAGTTTCGCACTTTACCGGTTCGCCCTCCCGCAACGAATCAATGCCGAATTCCCCCAGCACCAGCGGCTTGGCGTCCGCCATCAATTGCAGGCGGGCCAGATAACTTCTGAACGCCTGCGGTTGGTGGAGATACAGGTTGAAGCAAAGGAAGTCCGGCGTTTGCGGGTGTAGATATTCCGTGGACGGAAAATTTGTGTAGGTGCAGAGGCAGTGCGGATCCAGGCGTTTGGCCTCGCCGATCAGTTCATCAATGAAATCAGCCACACGAGCCGCGCCACTCCAGCGGACAATATCGGCGGGGATTTCATTGGCGACACTGTACGCAAATACCGCCGGATGCTGCGCGCAGGCCAAGACGGCATGACAAACGGATTGGCGGGCGGCCGCCCGGCGCGCAGCTTCATCGAGAAAGAGGAGATGCTTGTCCCAGGGGATGTCAATCAGCAGCAGCAAGTCGTGTTGGGCGGCAAGATCCAGAAACCAGCGCGGCGGGATGTGATAGAGGCGCAGCAGGTTCGCCCGCAGTTCGCGGATCAGCGCAAAATCGCGCCCGGTTTGTTCCGGGGACGCGAAGGGTTCCCCCTTGGCGTTGGGCGCGAACGGGCCATAGGCAACGCCTTTGAGAAGAAATTTCTCAGCGCCCCGACGAAAGAATTTTCCATCCACCCAGACCCGGGGACGGTTCGCAAACAAATCGGCCATGATGCTCAGACGTAGCTCCGTTCAGATTTAATCACATCAACTCGGATAACAAATGGCGGGAAGCGACGCAAGCGGCGCGACCGGACCCAACGCACTTTTTGCGCACTTTTTGCGAGTTGACCGGCATTTCGCGGTTGTTAAACTCCGCGTCCCGGCAAACCGGGTATTTATGCGACATACCATATCTGTTCTGGTAGAAAACAAGTTCGGCGTGCTCACCCGCGTGGCGGGGTTGTTCAGCGGCCGAGGCTACAACATTGACTCGCTCAACGTGGCGCCCACGCACGACAGCACCGCCTCGCGCATGAGCATCGTAACCCATGGCGACGAAGCCACAGTCGAACAAATCATCAAGCAACTCAATAAACTGCCCGACGTGCTCAAGGTGCAGGATTTTGGCGAAGGCGAATTTGTGGATCGCGAGCTGGTGTTGGCCAAGGTGGCCGTGGACGCCAAGTCCCGCGCCGAGGTGATGCAGATCACGGACATCTTCCGCGCGAAGATCGTGGACGTGCAACCCAAGAGCCTAACCATCGAAATCACCGGCAACGAAAGCAAAGTGGAAAAGTTCATCGAATTGATGAATCCGTTCGGCCTGCTGGATCTGACCCGGACCGGCAAGGCCGTGATGCCGCGTAAGTAAGGTGATTAGGATTACGAAGCAGATTACGATTAAGACGACTTTCAACCATCAACCACCAACTAACTAATGCCCGCAAAAGTCTATACTGATAAAGACGCCGATCTCGGCGTGCTCAAGAACAAAACCCTCGCCGTGCTCGGCTTTGGCTCGCAAGGCCACGCCCACGCGCTCAACCTCAAGGAGAGTGGCTGCAATGTCATCATCGGCCTCTACGAAGGCAGCAAGTCCATTCCCGTGGCCGAGGAAAAGGGGTTCAAGGTTTATCCCACCGCCGAGGCCGTGCGCCGCGCGGACGTAATCTTCGTCGCGATTCCCGACACCAAGCAACCGTCCGCCTACGAGCGCGACATCAAGCCGAACCTCACCAAGGGCAAGACGCTGTTGTTCTCGCACGGGTTCGCCATCCACTTCAAGACGGTCGTTCCGCCGAAGAACGTGGACGTGATCCTCGTCGCGCCGAAAGGTCCGGGCCACATCGTGCGTCGCCAGTTCATCGAAGGCAAAGGCGTGCCGGCGTTGATCGCGGTTTATCAAAACCCCAGCAAGCAGGCCAAGAAAGTCGCGCTCGCCTGGGCCAAGGGCGTGGGTGGCACGCGGGCCGGCGTGATTGAAACCACGTTCAAGGAAGAAACCGAAACCGATTTGTTCGGCGAACAGACCGTGCTCTGCGGCGGCGCGAGCGCGCTGGTGCAGGCGGGTTTCGAAACACTGGTGGAAGCGGGCTATCAACCGGAGATGGCTTACTTCGAGTGCTTGCACGAGTTGAAACTGATCGTTGACCTAATGAACGAGGCGGGTATCAGCGGCATGCGCTTCTCGATCTCCGAGACGGCAAAGTGGGGCGACGTGAGTGTCGGCCCGAAGATCATTGACGCCAGCGTGAAGAAGCGGATGAAGGTCGCGCTCAAGGACATTCAATCCGGCAAGTTCGCCAAGGGCTGGGTCAATGAATACAAAGGCGGCTACAAGAAATACAACGCGCTGCTCAAGAAGGGCACGCAGCACCCGATCGAAAAGACCGGCGAACGGTTGCGCGGGCTGATGCCGTGGATGAAGAAGCGCTCAATCAAGGGAACGCAGGCTTCGTACTGATTCCTGATAACCTCGAAGGGCCGCCGGAGCGAAAGCTTCGGCGGCATTTTACTTTTCCCACAACATCGCGCTGTGGCTACACATCCGCCTTGGAGCTCTCCGCGGAACCTCCAATTTGCCCAACCGAGCGGCTCGCTAAAGTGATCTTGTTGGCCACATTATTCATCTTCCAGCTTCCACTTTTGCTCGTCGTCCACGGGGCGCGGAAGCCTGGCCTCAAGCCACTCGACGCACTTGTCAGGCGTGAATGAGGCGTCGGTGGATTCGATGACCCATGACAAAAACTCCACTCCGCCGTTCATATACGGAGGCGGAGAAACAGGCATAAAAACTGTGGGCAGCCGCTCTTCTAGGGAAACATAATTCAAAACGTATCCGAGTTCCTGAACGTGTCGCCAAGCCAAACCGTGAGTCGTATCCAGCGTGAACTTGAGCCACCAATTCCCATTCTCAAATGAACCGTGACCGATAGACTCCCGGCCCGCAGGCAAGTCGATGGCGGGAAGCTTCTCGATGAAGGCGAGCAATCTTTCAAAGTCTGGCGCAGAACTCATTTGGGTACAAATCTCAACTCACCGCCCACTTCAAAACCGCCTTCTGCACATGCAAGCGGTTTTCCGCCTGCGTGAAAATCGTGTCGGCGTTGGCTTCGAAGGTTTCGTTGTCAATCTCCTTGCCGCGGTAGGCGGGAAGGCAGTGCATGACGAGCGCGCCGGGTTTGGCGAGTTTCACCAGCGATTGATTGATCTGGTAACCCTTCAACGCTTTGAGCCGCGCGGTCGACTCCGCTTCCTTGCCCATTGAAACCCAAACATCGGTGTAGAGCACGTGCGCCCCGCGCGCCGCTGCTTTGACGTCGGCGGTGCAAATGATCTTGCCGCCCGCCCGTTTGAGCAGCTCGGCGGAGGGCTGGAATTTTTTCGGCGCGGCGATGCGCAGTTCGAAACCGAGTTTCCCCGCCGCGAACATCCACGACATCGGCACGTTGCACGCGCCATCTCCCACGAACGTCACCACCTTGCTGGTGATGGACCCCAGCTTTTCCTGGATCGTCTGGATGTCGGCGAGGATCTGACAGGGATGTTCCTCGTCCGTGAGGGCGTTGATCGTGGGAATGCCGGAGAACTGCGCAAACTCCTCCACGTCACTCTGCGCGAAGGTGCGAAACACCGCCCCATGGATCATCCGGCCCATCACCCGTGCCGTGTCTTTGATGGGTTCACCGCGACCGAGTTGAATGTCGCCCGCGTTCAGGAACATCGGTCGCCCGCCAAGTTCGGCCACCCCCACCTCAAACGACACCCGTGTGCGGGTGGATGACTTGGAGA
>JADLHS010000159.1 GCA_020848635.1 Limisphaerales bacterium | reverse complement strand
GCCAGATAGGTCGAGCATTCGTATGGCCGACCCTTTTTGTGGCAATAGTCCATCAAACCAGTTGGCTAAAATTTTTTCCGCGTCTAAGGGTTTCGCTCGCGTGCCCCCGTGGTGGAATTGGTAGACGCGCCGCACTCAAAATGCGGTTCCGCAAGGAGTGCCCGTTCGATTCGGGCCGGGGGCACCATCTTCACATGAGCCAAAAGCGGCCCAGAACTGGGCTTTGGATCATGTTTGATCGGGGTGAAATGAACCCGAACGGGCATCACCCCAAACCTGCGAAATGACAGCCGAACGCCTGTCATGCTGGCCACCAGAATCCCGGACGGGATTCGGCCATCGCCAAACTCAATCAACGACCACGCGGAGCCGTGCGAAGTGCGCCAACCTATGTTCGGAACTCGGTGACAACCGCTTCGCCGTCGGCTAGTCATTACCAATCTCTGGGCGCAGCTTTGCGTCACCCGGAAATCGCTGATTGAAGGCATCGTAAGAGGTGCAGGAAAATATAGTAGAATGAATGCCGTAGAAATTGAAGAAGCAGTGTCGGAACTGGCAAGTCGCCCCTTTGATCGGGCCGAATTTGCGTATCAATTTCTAGCAGCCTTCGGGAACAAGGACACCACCATAAAGCGCCTGCGCGCTGCCGGTGGCTCGAATGCCTCGGATGTTGCTGGCGGCATTCTCCAGCGCAGCAACATTCACTTGGCGACATGCGTGGCGGGTGAGGTTGACGCAACTTTGAAGGCGTTGCGCGACAGCCCGAAAACCGTTTCCGCGAAGGCCAAGTTCATCCTCGCCACCGATGGCGAGACGCTACAGGCGGAGGACGTCACCAGCGATGATCCGCCCATCGCGTGCGAGTATGCCAAGTTTCCCGATCACTTCGGATTCTTCCTGCCCCTGGCAGGCATCACCACCGTCAAGCAAATCCGAGAAAGCTCGTTCGACATTCGGGCGACGGGGCGTCTCAACAAGCTCTATGTCGAGCTGCTGAAAGACAATCCCGAATGGGCGACCGCCGAGCGCCGCCCGGACATGAACCATTTCATGGCGCGGCTGATCTTCTGCTTTTTCGCGGAGGACACCGACATCTTCAACGGCACCGGCCTGTTCACTGCGACGACCGACCAGATGAGTGAGCGCGATTCATCCAACACGAACGACGTGATCAGCGAGATGTTCCGCGCGATGAACACCAAGATTGCCGATCGCGCGGATGCGAAATTGCCGCGTTGGGCCGATGTGTTTCCCTATGTGAACGGCGGACTGTTTTCGGGCAGCACCGAGGTTCCGCGTTTCAGCAAGATTGCGCGATCCTATTTGATCAACATCGGAAGCCTCGATTGGAAAAAGATCAACCCCGACATTTTCGGCAGCATGATTCAGGCCGTTGCCGATGATGAGGAGCGTGGCGCTCTGGGTATGCACTACACCAGTGTCCCGAACATCCTGAAGGTTCTGAATCCGCTTTTCCTCGATGATCTGCGCGAGCAGTTGGCGGAAGCGGGCGACAACGGGCGCAAGCTGCTCAATCTTCGCAACCGCATGGCGAAAATCCGCGTGTTTGATCCGGCCTGCGGCAGCGGCAATTTCCTTGTGATCGCTTACAAGGAAATGCGGGCCATTGAGGCGGTGATCAATGCGCGGCGCGGCGAGGAGGAGCGGCGCAGCGACATTCCGCTTACGAATTATCGCGGCATCGAGCTGCGTGATTTCCCGGCGGAGATCGCGCGTCTGGCGCTCATCATCGCAGAATATCAGTGCGACGTGACCTATCGCGGACAGAAGGAGGCTCTCGCCGAGTTGCTCCCGCTCAACGCGCAAAACTGGATTACCTGTGGCAATGCGCTGCGGCTCGACTGGCTGGGCATCTGCCCGCCGACCGGCACGGGCGTGAAGCTGCACGGGGATGATTTGTTCAATACCCCGCTCGATCAGGCGCAAATCGACTTCAAGAATGACGGCGGTGAAACATACATCTGTGGGAATCCGCCATATCTGGGAGCCAAGAAAAAGTCGGCCAGTCAAACTGATGACATGGACGCTGTTGGCCTTCCTCAGTCCGTTGATTATGTAACTGCCTTCATTGCAAAAGGCGTTGAGTACTCTCGACATTCTCTGTCCGAAATTGCTCTCGTTTCGACAAGCTCCATATGCCAAGGGGAACAAGTCTCCGATTTCTGGCCTGGAATTTTGCAGGAATGCCGTATTTCCTTTGCTTACCGCCCATTCCGTTGGGCCAACTCCGCCGCGAATAACGCAGGTGTATTCTGCACGATCATTGGCCTTGACCGTAATTCCGCGAAAAGGGCTCGCCTATTTGATAATGATAGCGAAAAGGTTTGCGATCAAATTTCGCCTTACTTGATAGAGGGCCCCCCTGTCATTTGCACACCGGCCCGTGACCCACTCTCCGGCGTAGCCAAAATGGTGATGGGTAGTAATCCAGTGGACGGGCGTCGTCTAATCTTTGAGAAGGACGAAGCCGATAGGATTGTCGCGCAGGACCACCGCGCCGAAAAGTTCATCAAGAAATATTTCGGAACGAAAGAGCTGGTCAATGGAAACCCTCGGTATTGCCTTTGGATTAAGGATACAGAGATTGACGAAGCCAAAGCGATAGAACCCATTAACCGACGGATAATGGCATGTGCTGAGTATAGAAAAACTGCGGGCAGAGATGCTCAGAAGACAGCAAATCGGCCTCATTCGTTTTGTTACACCACCTATCGTTCCGAGACGCACATAAACGTCGGGAAGGTGATTGGGGAGAAGTTTGAATTTGTCCCCGCAGACCTGAAAGAGGCAGGTTCAGTCACCAGCGTTGATGCACTTTGCATCTATGGTAAAAGCTTGATTGAGTTTGCGGTTGTGGTTTCCAAGCTTCACATGGTCTGGGCTGAGGCTGTGTCCGGAAAAATGGGCAACGGCATTCGTTACGGCGCGACCGTAGTCTATAATACCTTTCCCAATCCCCCGCTGACGGGGAATGAAAAAGCCGACCTTACCCGTTGCG